>JAAYTM010000097.1 GCA_012518015.1 Synergistaceae bacterium | reverse complement strand
GAATGTGAAGGAAGCCATCAAAGGGTGGATAGAAGTTTCCGAGCAATTTGGCGATGAAATCCCGCAATGGGGAAACCCGGGGTCTACCATTATAAAACCACTAAATGAACGGTACGCCCTGATAGTTATCTTATTCTTGTGAATGATATAATATTGAACGAACATCAGGCCTCTTGCTGTTGAAGCAGTAAACTTGAGGAGGTGTCACAATGTCTGGATTTGAATTAGAGCTACCCGATGATTTGGTCATGTCCATAAAACTTCCTAGAGAAGAGATGCCCGCACGGCTAAAAAGAGAGCTTGCCTTAAGACTATATGAGAAAGGTCTTTTAAGTTTTGGAAAGGCTCGCGAGCTTGCAGGGATGACAAAATGGGAGTTCACCAAACTTTTGGGGGAAGAAGATATCTTGCGCCATTATGATCTTCAAGAGTTAAGCGAAGATCTAAAGGTTTTGGAGGAATTAGATTGACAGTGATCTGCGATTCCTCGGTGTTGATTGCGTTGAGCTCGATCGATATGTTGAACTTACTTCAAAATATATGTAAGAACGAAAACCTTTTTATCCCAAAAGCAGTTTGGAATGAGGTAGTGATAGAAGGAAAGGATAGACCAGGTGCTCTTGAGGTTGCAGCATCCGGTTGGATTAAAGTAAAAGAGGTTAAAAATCAGTGGATCGTGAAAATACTTGTCACTCAGCTGGACTATGGAGAGGCTGAAGTTATTGCTTTGGCTCTTGAAATGGGAGCCGGGTTAGTTTTACTTGACGAAAAAGAGGCCAGAGAGTTAGCTAGTAAACTGGGCTTAAAAGTCCTAGGGACAGTAGGTTTATTAATATGGGCCAAAAAAGAAGGGCTTATTGATAATCTTAAAGTATATCTGGATGCCTTACAGATGAAAGGCGGGTTTAGAGTAAGTCAACAACTTTATAAGCAAGTTTTAAAAGAGGTTAACGAGGAAGAGTAGATTGTAGTAAACAATGGTGGGAAACTCCGGGGTCGGATCTTTAATCTTGAATTTTGATTTATTAGTTTAACGATGCTGTCAAAAATGCTTAATTGTTTCTTTATGTATGTAAATTCCCAAGACATAATTTAGAGTAAAGATCAGGTTACCTTCGATCGTTTTTTGTGATATCATTAGCAAGTAATACAATATATGCTTGCTTTTTCAGCAGGCATATTAATGTTGTTCTAAGCTACTAAATTATATTGCCCAATTTCTTTTAAAGGAGGCTTCTCTTGTGCCAAAAGACGACCTAGCGCCCAAAGACCCCCACGACAGGCTATTTAAAAGGGTAATGTCAGATGAAGCAAACGTAAGACAATTTATAAAGGAATTTCTCCCAAAAGACATTTCAAGCCAGATAGATTTAAAGGAAATGAAGCTAATTCCCACCGAGAAAGTTAAAGGCTACAACAAGTACTATATGGACATAGCTGTAGAATGCTATATATCAAATACTAAAGGACAGCTTTACTTCGTATTTGAGCATAAGTCATATCCTGATCCCGGAGTTTTACTTCAAATACTAAGCTATATGACCGTAACGTGGGACGAACAGAGAAAGAAAAATGTACCACTTACACCTGTAATTCCCGTAGTCATCTATCACGGCTTTTCAAGCTGGAACATAACTACTCATTTTCAAGGACAGTTCGACAGCTTAAACGAATCCATAAAACCTTACATTCCTGAATTCAATTATGTACTAGTAGACCTAACCCAAATTCCTAACGACGAGATAGAACAAAAAGCAAAGTCCACCCCCTTTTTGATGGCAAGTCTCCTTTTGATGAAGCTTGTAGCCTTACATGATATAGAGGGAATCACAAGGATAGCTGTTATAATAAAGCTGTCCGAAGAAGAAAGGATAATACTGATCCTTTATTTATTCTACACACTCGACGTAGACCAAGACACCATGCAACGGATAGTAAAAGAACTTGGAGGTGAAAAAGTTATGCCGTCTTTTGCAGAAAAGCTGATAAAACAAGGAGAAGAAAGAGGCGAAAAAAGAGGGAAAGAAAGGGGCAAAATAGAGGGAAAAATAGAGGGCAAGCAAGAGCTGCTTATAAAACTGTTGCGCCGAAAATCCGGCCTGTCGTCTTCTGACGAAAAGATAATCCGCTCCGTCACCGACGAAGTTAAACTCGACGCCGCAGCCGAAGCCATATTTGACGCCAAATCGAAGGAGGAAGTTTTAAAGCTGCTTGGGCAGTAAATAGGCGAAACGAACTTGGCATAGATGCATGGTTAACCAGTGATGACTGGTTTCGCTTATTATTGTTTGGATTATAATTATATATGTTGGCAGAGGATATACTATGAGGGTATTGAAGCTTCCGGAGATAAACCTCGGTAATGATGAATTAAGTTAACACTGGCTATCCAACTTTCTATTGATTTACCTCTTAAATATAATCGTAATTGTATATGGGGGAGGGGGGATATAGTAAAATGATCCCTTTTAGGAAGCAGAAGTTTGAGAATGCTGTAGCTTATTTTGCTTTCGAATTTAATAGGCGAAAGGGATATTATCCACGCCAAACTTGGATATATAAGTTTCTTGCACTTCTCGATTTTCGTTCGCTTAAAAAGACAGGTGTTCCATGTATTGG
>JAAYTM010000096.1 GCA_012518015.1 Synergistaceae bacterium | reverse complement strand
CCGAAACACGAACCGCTTAAAATGGAGTTGCAACATTTTATATCCTGCGTTAGAGAGGGAAGGCAACCGATGGTCGGCATAGCTGATGGCAAAAGAGCCTTGGAGGTGGCCATTGAGGTTTTAAGACAGATACATAATAATCAGATACATAATAATATGGTAAGCCAACAAAAAAGCATCAAAACATCGCACTAAATAAAACTAGTCTTTATGAACTTATTTGCTAGTGAAGCAACGTTAAAGTAGCTTTTCGCCAGTTTTGTTTATTTATGACGGAGACTGTTGTAGAATAGAGGGAGAAAGAGGCTCCCTCTATTTATTATGAGGTGATGCAACCTTGACGAAAAGAAAAAGGTGGCAACAAAACAGCCTTGCTCGTCAAATCGTCATTTTATTGATAGTTGTCATAGCTGCTCTATCGGTTGTGATTATTGCATGTACGTATTCTAGGCCTGACAGGGTTTTTATGGAAAATATAATTTTAAAACTCATATTTGAGAAACACTCAAAGGGACTTCATTAATATTTTTTTAAGATAGAGGTGTCAGTCGTCTCATGTTTCGCGCAATTCCCGATGTGAATATACAAGCATTGTTGGCCTTGGGGCTTTTTCTGGCCTCTTTGCTAATCGCAAGGATCATTAATAATATCAACTCGAAAAAGTGGCCAGGTGGAGCATTATGGGTGTTTTATTTGCGAGTGCTTCTGGGCTTCATGCTTGCTGCTTCAGTGGTTCTGGGATTTTATGCCTTCGCTGGGATAAGCATACTGAACTGAACTTAAACCAAATTCAGCTAGGTTCAGCGATGACGTGGGGTGATATAATGCGAATTGCCATTATTTTACTTATTTTGCTTTTTAATATATTATCGTGTGCAGATGCTAGTGTAACCTACACTTTGCCGGAGGTCAACAAGATAGAAGCCGAAAAACATATGGTAGCTGCAAGGCGATATTTTTTAAGCGGAGATTATCTCAATTGCATTGAAGAATTAAGTGCAGCCCAACGAGAAAATATTTATCTGGTAGGCGTGTATCTTTTAAGATCCTTATGCGAAAGGCGTCTGGGCATGTGGGATAAATCGTTAACATCTATACACTATTATTTGGAAGTTGAAAGCGCAGACGTACGTGCCAGGTTAATTGAAGATCAAATTGAAAAAGAAAAGAGTTTTTTAAAGAATGTATTGTCAGGTAAAATCGAAGTCAATTCGATTCAGGCATATAAACAACCTTTCTCATTATTCTACAATCTTCCCTTGGGTTCAAAGCCGAAGACAAAAGCCCTAGGAAAAGCAAGCTCTTTCGAAGGTAGGTTGTGGATCTCTGATACGGAAGGCAATAAAGTTTTTATGATCGAAAGAAACAAAAAACCGGTCCCATTTGACATTGACAATCCCGTTTCAGTAGTGCCCTTGGATTTTGACGAGGCGATTATCGTAACCAAGGAAGGGCAGATATATAAAGTCAATGTGAGTGAAAACAACAAAAACCTCGAACACATGCACGTTAAAAAGGTGGCAAGCCTTCCTATAATTGCCTCGGATGCTGTTGTCATAGGCGAAAAATTTATACTTGTGGGCGACGTAAAAGAAGGCAAATTAACGTGTGTCGATCTTGAAGATGGAAATATTTCATATACTTGGACGCCAACGGATGAAGGACGTTTTGAGCCACTGGCTTTGTCTTATGGCGGCTACTTGGTAGCCATTGCGGATAGGGGATCCAACTCTGTAATCTTCATGGATCCTTGGGCTAAGGAAGTCGTTTTTAAAGAGCAAGTAGAACTTTTAAGAGATGTAGAATGGATTTCACCAATAGATTACGTCGTCTTGAGCGAGGATGGATCACTATACATAGGAAACATCTTAAAAGATTCGCTAAAAAAACCTATCGAAGAAAAACTCGAAAACTGCTGGTGTTTAGCAAGGTATGAAGATAAAATTATAGCGCTTGATACGGCTTTGAAAAACACCTTTTTGATCGAGCAAGTTTTAAAATTAGAAAATCTCATCGCCTTTGCTAACTTATATATGTTGGAAAAAGGGCCCGATCTCGGTTTTTTACGCTTAAAGGCCAATTTAAATATTCCCGCAATTTCTAATTATGAGCAAAAGACCCCTTCCCTTATAGTGGGTTTTGGCGAAAACTTCCTCCCAAGCAAATGGGAACGAAAAACTTATATGAACCAAAAGCCAGTCCTTGAGATTGCTTTGGCAGATAACTACGAAATTTTTTTAAGGAAAATCTATACCGTTGGCAACGTGTGGCCTTCCAGACTTGTGATGAAACAAGGACCCCATCTTTCTGGAATAACTGACGATTTTGTGCTAATGTTGGCAGGGTTAAGTCTCAGAGAAGGCATAGCCATTGATTTGCACATGAAAGACGGACCATTGCCATTGAGTTTGACAATGCTTTCGTACATATCGGGAGGAAAAATTAAGTTCTCCTCGTCACATCAAAGCGATGACTCTAAGTCAATGGGACTTGAAGGGGAAGTTTTTGTAAGCCTCCCCGAAAAGAGCATTTTGCTCAAAGCGGTTGTTTTTGAGCCGCTTTTGGCCGTTTTCGGGAATATAAACGGCATCCCCTTCCGAGACTGGATCCCCGTGGATTTTTTATTCAACTACTAACTAATACAGCCGATAGGAGGATTAACTATGAACTTTCTTGTAAGAAAAGCGTTAGATGGAGATCATCGTGCAATAGCAAGGTTAATTTCATTGGTAGAGAACGAGTCATCCTTTGCGAGCCAAATAATGAAGGAGCTATATGTGTACACTGGAAATGCCCACATTATAGGGATAACGGGAAGTCCGGGAGCCGGAAAAAGCACTCTTTTAGATAAGTTAATTAGCAGTTTCAAAAAATTTGGCAAAAAAATAGGCGTCATAGCCGTAGACCCAACAAGCCCTTTCAGTGGTGGTGCAATTTTGGGCGATAGACTCAGGATGCAAAGTCATGCATTGGATCCAGACGTATTCATAAGAAGCATGGGTACCCGGGGATCCCTTGGAGGGCTGAGCAGGGCCGCATACGAAGCTGCTATGATATTAGACGCCTGTGGCAAGGATGTAATATTTATCGAAACAGTGGGCGTGGGCCAGTCTGAAGTGGACATAGTGAAAATTGCCGATACTGTTTGTTTACTCCTCGTTCCCGGCATGGGCGATGATGTTCAGATAATGAAGGCGGGTATAATGGAGATAGCTGATGTATTCGTCATTAACAAGGCAGATCGCGAGGGTGCCGATAGACTAGTTGCTGAAGTCAACGTTATGCTAGATCTCTGCGGGAGCATGGCGTGGAGGCCCCCGGTAATTGAAACCATCGCCGAGAGCGGCGAAGGGATAGAAGAACTTTCTAAGGCTTTGTTGGACCATAAAAAATACTTATCTGAAAGTGCCGAAGGCAAAAAGAGGTTCACAACAAGAATAAAGATGGAAGTCGAAGAAATTTTAAAGCGAGAGATAGCAAAGATAGTGGAAGAAAAGTGGAAAGAATGCTGCGATGAGGATTTGATAGATGCACTATCTGCCCGAAGGATCGACCCTTACACGGTAGCTGGCAAAATTCTGAGCGATATATTTTCGAGGGGGTAGTAAGGTGAAGGCCGTTCTTGGAGCTGATCATGCCGGCTGCGTTTTAAAAAATGCAGCCAAACAATACCTAATTCAAAAGCAAATAGAAGTATTGGATTTGGGGACCGATTCCGATAAAGAACCTGTTGATTATCCTGATATCGGAATAAAGGCGGCGAAGATGGTAGCCAACGGAGAGTGTGACCGCGGCATTCTGTCATGTGGCACCGGCATAGGAATGTCGATTGCAGCAAACAAGGTTCGCGGTGCATATGCCGCTCTTTGTACCAACACTTACATGGCGAAGATGAGTCGACTCCATAACAATGCCAATATCTTGGTATTGGGAGGCAGAGTCATGAATATCGATGAAGCTTTACAGATCATAGATGTTTGGCTTGAAACGCCCTTTAAAGGAGGCAGGCATGCCAGGCGCATTGAAAAGATAAAAGCATATGAAGATAAGGTTTTCTTAAGCAATATAAATAATTCAAACGGACGGGTAGTAATCATAGATCATCCCCTGGTACAACACAAATTGGGGATTATACGAAACGCTCAAACCAGTGTCAAGGAATTCAGAGAGCTAGTAGAAGAAATTGCCGGATTGATGGTGTACGAGATAACCAGACATCTACCAGTAGAGAAAATTGAGGTAGAAACGCCATTGGCAAAGGCACATGCCAAGACTATTGCTGGTAAGAAGTTGGCAGTTATTCCCCTCCTGCGAGCAGGACTTGGAATGATTCAAGGTATACTAAAACTTATCCCCAATGCCAAGGTAGGACACATAGGAGTTTACAGAGACGCAGT
>JAAYTM010000095.1 GCA_012518015.1 Synergistaceae bacterium | reverse complement strand
TTTAAGGAAGGCGCGCAAAAAAATAGCGGAGCATCCCGTTTCTGGTGGGGGACTTCCGACTTATGGCACGAACGTCTTGGTGAACGTTATCAATTCCGTTGGCGCCCTGCCGACCAGGAATTTTAAAGAAGCGTGGTTTGAGGGTGCTGACAAGATCTCCGGAGAGACCATGGCTTCGACCATCCTTCTAAGGAATAAAGCTTGTGCCAGCTGTGCATCTGCTTGCGGCAGGGTTACCAAGGCTATGGGAGAGATTGGCGAAGGGCCTGAGTACGAAGCAGTTTGGGCTTATGGTGCACAATGTGGCGTGGACAACTTAGAGGCAATCTCGAAAGCCAACTTCATTTGCAATAAACTTGGAATGGACCCCATAACCATGGGAAGCACCATAGGGTGTGCCATGGAGTTGGCCGAACTTGGACTGATCGACGAAAAGAAGGCGGGCGTATCCTTACATTGGGGTAACGCCGAAGCGATTGTGAAATTAACTGAAGATACGGGCTATAGGCGTGGTTTTGGTGAGGAGCTAGCCCTAGGGTCTTACAGGTTTGCCGAAAAGTACGGCCATCCGGAGCTTTCTATGTCAGCTAAAAAACAAGAGATGCCTGCTTACGATCCCAGAGCCTTGCAAGGAATGGGCTTAGAATACGCCACGAGCAACAGGGGTGGATGTCACGTTAGGGGATATCTTACTTCTCCCGAAGTCCTTGGCATTCCAGAAAAGCTCGACCCAGCTGATACGCAGTCCAAACCGCAGTGGACTAAGACATTCCAGGATTTGACTGCCGCGGTAGATTCTTTGGGCTTTTGCCTATTTTTGACCTTCGCGTTGGATGCAGGTGACTTGGCTTCTCAAGTTACTCCTATCATTGGCAGAGAAGTTACGGCAGAAGAGCTGCTTACAATAGGAGAACGTATATGGAATTTAGAGAAGTTCTTTAACTTAAAGGCTGGCATATCACCCAAGGAAGACACCTTACCTCCTAGATTGCTCAAAGAGCCAATACCTGCAGGTCCTTCCAAGGGAAGAGTTAACAAGCTTCACGAAATGCTTCCAAGATATTACGAACTCAGAGGTTGGGACAAAGATGGCACACCTACCAAAGAAAAGCTTGAAAGCTTAGATCTGCTGGACCTAGCAACTAAATAATTACATCAATATTTCGCCCCTTGGTTTGTTTCGAGCAAAGCGATATAAAAAGCAGGGAAAAGGACACCTTTTCCCTGCTTTTTACGATGTAAGCGCCATTTTCTTTCGCGTAAGGTAAGCGGTAAAATGAAAATATGCCGTGAGTTTGCTGTTTAATCAAAAACATTTTGAAATTCAGAGGTATGGTTAATGGAAAATCGAGATGACTTGAAATTTAGAGCAAGAAGCGCAAGCAGGGTTATACTCATTGGCCTAGTATGTAATGTTCTTTTGATGGTTTTTAAGGTTACGGTGGGGGTACGGGCGAAAAGTAGTGCTTTGGTGGCCGATGGGGTAAACTCTTTGTCTGATTCCATAACGGATGCTGTCGCCTTGCTTAGTTTTTTTGCGGCGGGTAGGCCCAGAGATGATAGCCATGACTTTGGGCACGCAAAATTTGAGACTTTGGCAACCTTGATAATAGGCATTTTTTTAATTGTCGCTGCAACATTTATTCTTTGGAAAAGTGGTCGCAAGATAACGTCAGTTATTATGGGATACCCTCTTGAAAGCATTAGAGCTGTTGCATTGGTACCCGCGGCGTTTACCGTGATAATTAAAGAATTGTTATATGTCTATACCAATAAAATGGCCCAGGAGCTTGACAGTAGCTCGCTGAAACTTAAGGCGTGGGATCATAGAAGCGATGTTTTTCTCGCTTGCGGGACCTTTTTAGGAATCGCAGGAGCCGCTTTTTTTGGTGAAAAATGGCGTGTTCTTGATCCCATAACAGCGGTTATCTTGGGAGCCATCATTTTAAAATTGGCAATTCCATTAGCTCTTGAAAGCTTAAACGAATTGCTCGAAGCATCTCTTACTGAGCACGAGGAGAAGGATATTCTTGAGATAATATGGAGTATTCCTGAGGTAAAAGGGATTCACGATTTGAGGACGCGGCGTCTAGGTCCGCACATTGCCGTCAGCGTTCACATCATGCTCGAAGGAAATATGCCACTATCTAGAGCGCACGATATAACAATTCAGCTAGAGCGAGATTTCAAAAGGCGCTTTGGACCCCACAGCATCATAACAATACACATGGAGCCGGCTGATATAGTGAGGTTGTCTAAAAGTTATCCTAGACTAAAGGAAGGCGATAAAGAAGTTGAAAAGCCGCCAGAGGACAACAGAAAAGGAGACTAGTTCTCCCTTTCTGTTGATGATTTTAGAAGTTCTAAACTTTAGTCAAATAGTTTTGGTGCCGGTGTTCTTTTTTATTTGTGGTTTAGAATGGCTCGAAACCCATTTCTGCCATAAAATCCCTGTGCAGTTGCTTAACTTGTTCATCAATAATTCTCATGTGCTCTGCTTCCCAATTTGCTAACATGTTTAAGACTTTCTTTCCATCGGGATGTTTTATTTTCTCCGAGGCTTTTTTGTAGAAGTTGTTAAAATCTCGTTCTAAAGTAAGTGCCATGCGAAGCACACTTATATCGGATACATCGGCAACGCGCGATACTTGAAGTTCTCCTTCTGTCCAAGGTTTTCTCAAAATCTCCTGGGCAGACTCCTCGTCCATTTCTGTGGCGGCAGCTGGGTCCCATTTGCCAACGCTTTGAATTTTTTTAAGCTGATCCTCAATGAAATTACAATGGGATAACTCCCAATCCGCAAGGTGGGCGATCAGTGATTTGGTCGTCGGATCGGCAACCCGATCCTTGACTAGAAGGTAAAAATCCCTCGCTTCATTTTCCATTTTTAAGGCAAACTCAAGGATTTTTCTTTCCATTTTTACTCCGGTCCCCCTTTTTTAAAAGTTCGAAGCTACTCAATTATACACCACGTTTCAATCAAAAGTTATGTTAATAGTATGACTTGCAAAAATTGTATTAGATCTTTATATTCCCTGATTGTAGGAGTTATGATTAGCTTAAGCGTGCATTGCGTGACTCTTTTGCGTATTTTATGTTAACCTCCTGCTCTTAGGAAGCGCAATCTAAACTTCTTCATAAAATCTTCCAATTTATCATCCTTTACGTTTATCTTGACGTAAAGGGAAGGAAAGTTCATGGCACCAAGTTTTACCTCCCAAGGCTCGCTCACACAAGCTTTCCAAAAAGGACCTTCAAAAGTGCCCGGTTTTGTTTCTATACCCCCAATTTGACGAAACCACTCAATAAATTCCTCCCTTTTTATCGTCCTCATTTCAAGAAGCACTTCTTTGCTCATGTTAATTGCGCCACCTCACGCCATGCTTAGGGATCTTACCCGGGTAACCAACCCTATATACCTAGGAAAGATGTCTTTACCTGCTCATTTTCCAGAAGCTCTTCAGAGTTGCCGCTCAACGTGATCCGACCATTTTCTAAGACATATCCGCGATCGGATATGGCCAATGCCTCTGAAACGTTTTGCTCCGTAAGCAACATGCTGATACCTGAGTCCTTCAATGCTTTTAATGTTTCAAATACGCTGGATACAAGTTTTGGCATGAGCCCCATGGAAACTTCGTCAACTAAGAGTAGTTTTGGCTTTGACATTAAGGCCCTTCCAATTGCTAGCATTTGTCTTTCTCCGCCGCTTAAAGTGCCCGCCTTTTGATTTAGCCTCTCCCTCAAGACGGGGAATAGCGAGTAAATCATATCAAGTCGTTTTCTCACGTTCAACTCATTTTTACAAAGGCTTGCTATTAGTTTTAAGTTATCCTCAACGGTTAAATCTGGGAAAACTCTGCCTCCCTCGGGGATATAGGCGATGCCCATTTTTGCTCTCTCCCATGGATGTTTTTTAGAAATATCGTGTCCTAAAAAGTTTATGCATCCCTTTCGTAAGGGTACTATGCCCATTATCCCCTTTATTAAGGTGCTTTTTCCTGCTCCATTGGCTCCTACTAAAGAAACGATTTCACCCTCGCCGACACAAAGTGAAATGCCCCATAAGACCTTTATGCGACCATAAGCTATCTCCACATCTTGAAGGTTAAGAAGCATGTTTACCACCCTTCCGGCCAAGGTATACCTCAATTACAAGGGGATCGTTTGCGACATCGGAAGGAGAACCCTCCGCTATTTTCCTTCCTCTATGAAGTACCACTATTCTGTCGCTCAAATTCATTACGAAACTCATAGTATGCTCTATAAGTATGATAGGAATACCTTTTTCTCTAATTTTCCTCACTAACTCCGAAAGCTCGTTTCTCTCCTGGTTATTTAGTCCAGCTGCGGGTTCATCCAGTAACAACAACGATGGATACGTTGCCAAAGCTCTGCCAATTTCAAGCTTCCTTAACAAACCTATAGGCAAAGAAGAAGTCAATTGGTCTTTGTAACCATAAAGCCCAATCAGATTAATTATCTCGCGTGCTTTTTGGAGGATTTCCTTTTTTCTGCAATTTTGGAATAAAGACGAAATTGATCCGTGTAATTTACATCCTAATCCCACAAGTATGTTTTCCTCGACAGTCAATAGTCCAAAGGGCTTGGCTATTTGGAACGTACGGGCTATTCCCAATTTCGCTCTCTTAAACGCGGGTAAAGATGTAATGTTCATGCCCCTAAATACTATTTCTCCTTCGTTGGGCATTAAAAGGCCGCTTATGACGTTTAAAAGCGTAGTCTTACCGGCACCATTCGGTCCGATTAATCCTAAAATTTCTGTCTCATTTAGGGTCATATCAACACCATCAACCGCTTTTAACCCCTCAAAGTGTTTTTTAACATCTTTTAAAGACAAGACATTCTTATCTACAAAATTCCTTGGTTTTCCGCTTTCTTTTTCGTGAGTTTGGAGAAGCATCTATCAAGCAATCCTCCTCTTCCTAACATGCCATTCGGTTGTAAAATGACGATCATCGTGAGCAGCGCTCCGTAAACTAACATTCTATAATTTTCTATGAACCTGAAACATTCGGGCAATAAGTACAAAAAGAAGGCTCCAAATATTGCTCCTCTTATAGTCCCAAGACCTCCGAATACCAACATGGATAAAAAGAGCACCGACATCTCAAAGGAAAAATTTCTGGGGAATACCGATCCTATGCTATGTGCCCAAAGAACACCAGCTAAGCCGGTAAAGGTTGAACTTAAAGCAAAGGCGTATATTTTATAAAGAGCGGTATTGATACCAAGGGATTGAGCAGCCTCTTCGTCCTCTCCCGTAGCTTCCATGGCAAGTCTTCCCCAAGTTCTTGAAAAAAGATAGCTGACGCAAAGGGCTAACATGAGGAAAAGCGCAGTGATCGCGAAGTACCCCGACGTGCTTAAGGGACGACCCCAAAGTGTGGGCATCGTAATCCCTATGATACCCATGGCGCCACCGAAAAAATCGAAGTATTCGGTTATTCCCATTACGATAAAATTGAGCCCTATAGTAGTCAAGACAAGGAAATCATCAGAGACCCGAAGGCTTGGCAGTCCCATGATAACCCCTATTGTCATAGATAAAGCTATGGACAAGGGGAGAGCACTCCAGAAGGTTAGTCCGGCTTTTGTAACTAAAAGCGCTTGTGTGTAGGCGCCTATGGCGAAAAACGCAGCATGTCCTAACGATACCTGCTTTGTATAACCTGTTAAAATGTTTAAACCCAAGATCAGGATTGCATATATACTGGCAAAGGTGCAAATGGAAAGAATATATCCGAAAGTCATGACATCATCTCCCAAATAATCCTTTTGGCTTAAACATTAACACTAGGACCATCACTAAGAATGCTATTGCTTCCCGTGGCAAATTAAAAAGAGGGACCATCCCGAGCAAGCTTTCTGCAACTGCCAAAAGAATACCTGCAATGGCTGCTCCCGGAATGCTGCCAAAACCCCCAAGTACCACGACGACAAAAGCTTTATAGGAGACCATAGCACCCATTGTCGGAAAGACCGAATTTCTATACAAAGCCATCAAAACTCCTGCAGATCCTGCCAAGGCTGAGCCTATCATGAAATTAACTGCTATGATGAGATTCACGTTTATGCCCGATGAAGCGGCCAGTTCCATATCTTGGGTGCACGCCCGCCACATCATCCCAAGATTAGTATTATTTATGACCAAATACAAGCATAGAAAAGCACCTATCATAAAAGTTATTATTAGCATTTGCGTCTCTGTTATCCTTAAATGAGAGTGCGTTAGGGATAGAAACTTAAAACTCGCATTAAAGGGGTATGGATACGGTCCCGCTAACAACCTGAATATTTCTTGTGACGCTATAAAAACTCCCGCGCCAGCAATTAGAGGCACATATCTTGGCGCAGTAAGCACAGGGTTGTAAATTATCCTATACATTAATGTCCCGATCAAGGCAGAAAATATGGCCCCAAATATCAAAGAAAGCCATAAAGATGAAGAAAAATGATATAAACAATAGAGTCCTACGTAAGCTCCTAAAGTGTAAAGGGCAGCATGTGCCACATGAATAATCCTCAAAAGGCCGTAGACCATGTTAAGGCCTACGGCCATGAGTGCGTAAGAACACCCTAGGACGATTGCATCTACTAAGATTTGAAGCATTTATTTTCCCCCGGATGGTGGATTAAGATAAATAACCTCAGGCTCATAATACCTATAAAAATACCTGAATTGATTATTTAAAACGATCTGAATATCCATTGGTCTTATGGCGGACCTGTTTTGGAACATAAGTATTGGACCTGTTGAACAGTCCTCGAAATTCTCGATTGTATCCCAATATTCAATTATCTTGTTCGCATCGGTCCCAACTTTATTTAGGATGTGGGAAACTAACATAACTGCGTCGAAGGCAGAGGCTCCGACCATATCTGCATCTATATTTGTTCGTTCCTTGTAGTTTTTGAGGAAGAATTGGGTCATTGGTCTTTCGCTGTCCCTATTTAGGTCAGTCGTTATGAATACTCCATTAGCTGCTGCTCCTGCCAGTTCGATGAACTTTGGAGAATCGTATCCCTCATCGCCCATCAGCCAGCACTTTAATCCGACTTCCCTCGCTTGAGATACGATGTTTGCAGCTTCGTTGTAGTATCCGGGCGCATAGATTAAATCGGGATCGGCAGCCTTAATAGCATTGAGATAATTTCTGAACTCGGTCTCCCCTAAGGGATATTTTTTTTCATATACTATTTGAGCGCCAAGCTTAATTGCGGTTTCTTTCAAAGCTTCGGCGAGAGATACCCCGAAATCGTTGTTCATGATAAGTAGGGCGATGCGCTTCGCTCCAAGTTCCCTGACCGCAAAGTATCCTCCGGTCCTTCCTTGAATGGGAGCGGCCATTCCAATTCTGTGACAATATTCTCCTGCCTCGACTATGCTGGGATGTACTGCATAAGTGGAAGTGAAAGGTACTTTAGCTTGCTGGCAAATGACTGCTGCTGCACGGCTTGGCGAAGAATAGGAACCGCTTATCATTACTGTAACCTTGTCATTTTCGATTAGCTTTCGCGTTAACGCCGAAGCCTGGTCAGGCTGACAGGCGTCGTCATAGGATACGAGTTCCAATTTTTTCCCTTTAATTCCGCCATGTTCATTGACATAATCAACGGCTAGTTTTGCGCTTTCCAGTGAGCTATATCCATCGGCAGCTGCAAAACCGGTCAAAGGCGCTATAAAACCTACTTTGACGGTCTCTTGAGCGTAAGCACTAATGGATAATAGCCCGCAAATAGAAATAATTGCTATAGCAGCTATACTGAAAAATCTTCTCATTTTACCCACCTCTTTGACCTGAGATTTAAATTATTAATAAAATCTTACATCGCATTAGTTAATACAACAACAAAAAAGGGGGGTCAGCCCCCCTTTTTTAAATCTTCCCTACACTCCTAGTAGGGTCTCGATTTCTTCTTCGTGATGCATTTCCTCGCCCATGATATGGCGGATGACATGGAAAGTGGCAGGATCTTTAACTTCTGTTTGTAGAAATTTTATAATGTTGGCATAGACCTCTATGGCTCCCTGTTCTGCCACGTGGACCGACTTTAATATTCCAACGTAATCGGATCTATCTTCGGGTATTTCTATCTTAGGGTAATTTGCGTTTTTAGTTATAGCGTTCCAGTCATCTATGGGTTCTCCTCCAAGTTGGATAATGCGTTCGGCTAATTCTTCTGAGTGCTCCAGTTCTTCCTTGGCAATTTCTTCCAGCTGATCAGCTACAGTTTTAGCGTGAATTCCTTTGACCAAAATAGCTGCCGTCTTGTAATAAAAATAGGCTATTAGCTCATCGGCATAAGCTTTATTTAGCAACTCTATCAGCTTATCAACACGTTCTCCAACTAACTCTCTTGTCTTTTGTGCCATTTACGCTCCCTCCTTTGAGAAGTTTTTAATGATTTTACAGGACTATTCTAACTTAAATATCCCGTTTGAACAATAAGCTATTCTCAGCAGACAAATTAGGAGCATGATAATTTACAAACCGGGGGCTTGTGAAAGTTTGTACCATAAAGCACGCAACTGCTATATAGCGAATTGTTAACCTATGGCAATCTCACGACAGAAAGCTATAGAAAACCGCACAAAAATATCTGCCAAGATGGAAGAGCTACTTTAGTTTTAAGAACCTAAATGCTAATCACGAGCCACAGCGCTGCCATTTTCACACAGGCGCTGTATAGAATCGGCAAATAGTGGTATACTATGTAAAATAAAAAATAGATGATGAGAGATTTGAGAGATAAATCGTTAATGTGATATGCAGATAAGTAATCTGCGGGGAGGTTTTGAAAGATGAGTGTTGTAAGAGCTGGAGTCAAATATGTATTTCGCTTTGACGAGGGTAATGCCGGCATGGTAGCCCTTCTTGGCGGTAAGGGAGCAAATTTAGCTGAAATGAAGATGCTGGGCTTGCCGGTGCCTAATGGATTCATTATTTCCACGGAGGCCTGTCGTGCTTACATGAAAGAAGGTTCAAAGTGGCTTGATGTCTTATGGCCCAAGGTTATTGAGCACATGCACTATCTTGAGCACATCAGTGGAAAAATTTTTGGTGGCAGCGAAAATCCACTTTTGGTATCAGTTCGTTCGGGAGCCCCCGTTTCGATGCCCGGGATGATGGATACCATATTAAATCTCGGTTTAAATGACAAAACTGTCAAGGCCCTAGCTGATAATTCTAAAGATTTGCGATTTGCCTATGATTGCTACAGAAGGTTTATCCAGATGTTTGCAAATGTAGTTTTAGACATCGAACTTGATGCCTTTGAAGATGTTTTACACGAAGTTAAACAAAGGCTGGATGTTACATACGATTACCAGATACCTGCAGAAGAGCTACAAGAAATGGTGAGTAAATTTAAGGGCATTGTGAAAGAAAAAGTGGGCAAGCCCTTTCCTCAAGATCCCTGGGTTCAGTTAAAAATGGCCATAGAAGCGGTGTTTAAAAGCTGGAATAATAAAAGGGCTGTCACATATAGAAAGATCGCCAATATACCGGACGACTTGGGGACCGCAGTGACAGTTATGGAGATGGTCTTTGGAAACTTGGGTGAAGATTGCGGCACGGGGGTTCTTTTCACCCGCAATCCCTCGACTGGCGAGAAAGAACTCTTTGGAGAATTTTTGATCAATGCTCAAGGAGAAGATGTGGTGGCTGGCATAAGGACGCCACAGCCTATTTCATTGCTTAAAGAAGTCAATTTGGAGCTTTACAATGAACTTGCAAGGGTGGCTGAACTGCTTGAAAAGCACTTTAGAGATATGCAGGATATTGAATTTACAGTGGAAAGGGGTAAGCTTTACATTCTGCAGACGAGAAGCGGAAAGCGCACGGCAAAAGCAGCAGTAAAGGTTGCCGCCGATATGGTAAACGAGGGCATTATTGACGAGCAAACTGCTGTGACCAGGGTAACTCCAAAGGAAATAGAACAGTTGCTTCACCGCCAGGTTGATCCGTCCGTTCAGTTGTGTCCCATCGCTAATGGTATCGCTGCATCGCCCGGAGCTGCCGTTGGCAAGGTAGTTTTTGATGTGGATGAGGCGGAAGAGCGCGGCAAAAAAGGGGAACCGATAATACTTGTAAGGCCCGAGACGACGCCTGAAGATATTCATGGCCTTTCAAGGGCAGCCGGACTTCTTACCAGTAGGGGGGGTCAAACAAGCCATGCTGCTCTCGTTGCCCGTTCGCTAGGAATACCTTGTATAGTAGGTTGTGAGGCAATTAGCATTGATATGATCGATGAAAGATTTACAGTTGGAGAGCATATCGTCAATAAAGATACCGTCATCACGATTGATGGCACAAGCGGAAATATTTATTTAGGCGAAGCGCCGTTGATCGAGCCCTCCTTGCACGAGAAATACCTTCATGAATTTCTGAAAATGGCCGATAAATTCGCCAGATTACAAGTATGGGCTAATTCCGATACCCCCGAAGAGGCAAGACAGGCGCGGGAGCTTGGAGCCAAGGGAATAGGGTTGTGTCGAACGGAACATATGTTCCGAGAGGCCGACTGCCTGCTCATTATGCAACAAGTCATCATTGCTGAACGGAAAGAAGATAGGGTAGATGCTTTAGATAAGCTTGTGAAACTGCAAAAGGGCGATTTCATGGAAATTTTCAAGGTGATGTCCGGACTCCCCGTCATTGTTAGGCTGCTGGATCCTCCATTAAATGAATTTTTGCCCAAAGAACATGAAGTGACCAAAAAGCTTGATCTTCTTCGGGCGGAAGGAAAGGGAGAATCCGACGAGGCAAAAAAACTTGAACTCCTTTTAAAGAGGGCTGAAGCATTGAAAGAAAGCAATCCCATGTTAGGCTTTAGGGGCTGTCGTGTCGGGGTGTTGTATCCTGAAATATACGAAGCTCAGGTAAAGGCCATTTCTGAGGCTGCATGCGAACTAGTTAAGCAGGGAATTGACGTGAACGTGAAGATAATGGTTCCTTTAGTGGCAACAGGGCAAGAGATGTGTATGCTTCGTGCAAATATAGAGAAGGTAGTTGCCGAAACAGCAGGATCCTTTGGAATGAATTTGCATTGCAAAATAGGAACCATGATTGAGCTCCCCAGAGCGGCGATTGTTGCCGATGAGATTGCCGAGTATGCCGATTTCTTCAGCTTTGGCACCAACGATCTTACTCAAACGACTCTTGGTGTATCCCGCGATGATGCAGAGGGTAGATTTTTAGCTGCTTATGTACAGTTAGGGATATTTATGGACGACCCATTCCGGACTATAGACCGCAAAGGCGTAGGGACGTTGATGAAGATAGCGGTTGAAGGGGGCAGAGGCGTCAAAAAAGATCTTGAACTTGGCATATGTGGCGAACATGGCGGGGATCCCTCCAGTATCGCCTTTTGTAACTCTGTAGGGCTCGATTACGTTAGCTGTTCGTCCATGCGCATACCTGTAGCGCGCCTGTCCGCTGCACATGCTTCGTTGGGATTATTAAATTAAAGTTTCAAGTTCAGATCGTAGTGCGGATCTAGACACGAAAAGGGTTTAATGTCGATAACAGGGGTGCCGTCTATTGCCTCCAATCCTACGAGATCCAGGTCCAAGCCATTGAGGGCAATTAGACGGCATCTGTTTGTTCCTATGGAGTTTGGCCTTGTAGGGGAACATGTGGCAAATACCCCTCGTAAGGGCTTCGAGGTGTCTCCTCGCGGGTGCACTAAAAGAGGAGCTTTTCCGATGTTCAAATGAAATAAAAAGAGGACCAAAATATCTTTTCCTTCCTCGAGGCCAAGCAGTCCTTCCGCAAATTCAGGATATATCTTTATGGTGCATCTGATGTTGTGAAATAAGTCAGGACTGATGGGCTCTTTGATCGGTGAAACAACTTCACCTATAGGTACTATCTCCCATCGAACGTACATTTGTGTCATGACCTTCCTAATTCGCTTGATCTTACTTTTTCTAAAAATTCCATGTTTCGCCTTTGTTGGTATTCTTCAGGGCTAAACTTGTGTTTCGGAGTATAAGCTTCTCGTAGTAATGGCGAGGAAATCAGGTAATCAGCGGTTGATCTGTTGCAAGCCGTTGGTATATTGTAAACGACGGCTATTCTAAGGAGTGCCCGTACGTCCGGATCGTGAGGGTGTATGTTTAAGGGATCCCAAAAGAATATCAATATATCGATTAAACCTTCAGCGATCCGAGCACCTAATTGCTGATCCCCGCCTAACGGTCCCGATTTAAATTTAAAAAGCGTAACACCTAGCTCCTTTTCCAGCAAAAACCCCGTTGTGCCCGTCGAATAGAGATCGTGTTCGATTAAGGTTCCTTTATTGTAAACTGCCCACTCTATCATATCTGCCTTCATGCTATCGTGGGCAACTAAGGCAATTCGCTTTCTCTTCATACTCTCCAGCTCCTTTTTGTGCTTTTATAATATAAAATGCTACATAATGTAAAATGCTATAATCACCTTTGGGTGATGTCAAGTGCGTATAAATGGCGGCAAAAAACTTCAAGAGATATTAATACTTTTATACTCTACAGCAAAATGGGGAATACTTTCTGTCATGGCAGGGCTTGTCGTCGGTGGAGCCGTCTCACTTTTTTTGTATCTCTTGGAAAATTCTATCGCCTTTGTCAGTGGATTGCCTTCATGGCGTTTTTCGCTTCTTCCCCTAGGGCTTCTTATAAGTGCTTTTTTGATCAAAAATTTGGCTCCTGAGGCAGAAGGGCATGGCACCGAAAAGGTAATAGAGGCAATTCACTTTAAGCAAGGGTTAATCCCTTTGAGAGTGGTTCCCGTAAAGCTTGTAGCAACCATAGTTACTTTGGCATGTGGCGGATCGGTAGGCGAGGAAGGGCCTTCCGTTCAAATTGGAGGCGGGCTTATGTCATGGATAGCTCAGATCCTTCGCCTTGATGTTTACGATAGAAAAAAGTTGGTGGTTTGTGGCATATCGGCTGGCTTTTCGGCAGTCCTTGGAACCCCAATTTCGGGTGCTGTATTTGGAGTCGAGGTGTTATATGTAGGGCAAATGCTTTATGACGTGTTGTTGCCTTCGTTTATAAGCGGCATTATTGCGAGAATTGTTGCTTCAAGTTTTGGCGTTCCAAGTTTGACTGGTAAAATTATTGCCATATCCTTAGACTGGAAAGTAGTATTATTATCGATTCTTGCCGGTGTTTTCTTTGGATTGGTTTCAATCATGCATGTTGAGATGCTGCATTATGTTGAGAGTAAATTTAAAAGAATCGATGTATTGTGGTGGAAGAAACCCGTTTTGGGCGGTTTTATACTTTTGATTATCGTTCTAGTTTTTGGGACCAGATACTTAGGTCTAGGCTCAGATACAATACGCGATGTTTTGTCCGGTGGCCAGGTTCCCTTATTTGCTTTCATCTTGAAATCATTTGCCATGGCAGTGACGCTTTCTTGTGGAGGAAGCGGAGGAGTTCTCACCCCTACGCTTTTCGTGGGAGCCACGGCGGGATCAACTTTAGCACGATTAATTGGAATGGATTCGGCTTTATTTGGCACAATGGGCTTAGCAGCAGTGCTGGCGGGCGCCGCGAACACACCTATAACTACTAGCATTATGGCCATGGAATTAATGGGCCCTCAAGCAACGCCCCTGGCTGCCATTGCTTGTGTCGTTTCTTTCGTCGTTAGCGGACATAGGAGCATATACCCGACGCAAATTTTATCTAGGCCTAAATCTAAGGTTTTTGAGGTTTCACCTCTTTCGTGGGGTCAAAATTTATTTAAAGTGAAACTTCTTCCTTCCAAACTTTTTTTCGTACGATACATGAGAGCTTTAAGACTTAAACGAAAAAGATAAGGGATTCACATGATTATATTATTTTAAACCTTAATTTTAAACGATAAGATATAAAGGGAGATGAAGTAACGATGAAAACAAATCTTTGTTATGATGGTTGCGATTTAGTGGGACTAGCACTAAAATATGGTACCCCTTTATATGTATTTTCTAAAAGCATGATCGAGGGACGTTGCAGTGAAATAAGAGAACAATTCATAAAGCGCTACGGAGGTTCCCATGCTTATTATGCAGGTAAGGCTTTTTTAACGCTTGCTATGTGTCAAATAGTAGAAAAAGAAGGCTTAGGCCTTGATGTGGTCTCTGGTGGAGAGCTCCATCTGGCTCTGAAGGCACACTTTCCGCCTGAAAGGATAATCTTTCATGGCAACAACAAGACTCGCCAAGAAATCGAAATAGCGGTGGATCAAGACGTAGGCAGAATAGCGGTAGATTGGGAAGGCGAAATAGATATCATAGACAAAGCAGCTGGCCTGAAGGGCAAGCGGGCTTCAATTTTGCTCAGGGTTACTCCCGAAGTGGAAGCTCTAACCCATAAATACATACGAACCGGCCACAGGGGATCGAAGTTTGGGATTCCCTTGGAACGCATTCCCTATGTGGTCAAAAAGTCACTTTCATTGCAGAACTTAAATTTAATGGGCTTTCATTTTCATCTGGGATCGCAAATAGAAGATTACCGCCCATATATCGAGGCCGTAGATGTGATCACTAAGGTTATGAGCGATTTGCGTGACGACTTTGGTTTTGTAACAAAAGAGCTTGACATAGGCGGCGGTTTTGGGGTTGAAGGTTTCGAAAAGACTACGTCGAAGCCGATATCCTATTTTGTAGATCCGGTTATGGAAAGGATTAAGGCGAGGTGTTCGGAGTTTGAATTGCCCATGCCCTCTGTTGCCATTGAGCCGGGCAGATGGATCGTTAGCGAAGCGGGCATTACCTTGTATACAATAGGATCCATAAAGAAAATACCAGGTTCAGTTACCTATGTAAGCGTCGATGGAGGAATGTCAGATAATCCAAGACCTGCTTTATATGACGCGAAGTATTATGCGGAAGTGGCAAACAAGATGGGGCGGCCAAAGGATAAGGTCATTACCGTGGTTGGCAGATGTTGCGAGAGCGGCGACATTTTAATAGAGGACCTTGCTGTCCCAAGCGATGTGCAGCCTGGCGATATTTTAGCTGTCTTCAATACTGGAGCTTATAATTACTCTATGGCAAGCAACTATAATATGCTTCCGAAGCCTGCCGTTGTTTTTGTCGATAAAGGGAAAGACATATTAGTGGTCGAGAGAGAAACATACGATGATCTGCTGGCCAAACAAAAGTTCAT
>JAAYTM010000094.1 GCA_012518015.1 Synergistaceae bacterium | reverse complement strand
TTTCAGGTAAAACTCCACAAGTGGGGGATCAAGATTTAAGCCTTCCCGGACGCCCAGCCTTTTGCATAAAGATCCCGTGCTTACGTTTCTAACAACCACTTCCAGGGGAATTATCTTGAGCTTTTTCACGAGTTGGTGGTTGTCGTCCAATAACTTTACGAAGTGGGTGGGGATGTTTTTACTTTGCAGAAGCTCGAAAAAGGTGGCGCTTATCAGGTTTGTCAGTCTTCCCTTGCCTTGTAGAGAGTCTTTTTTCTTTGCGTTAAAGGCCGTTAGCGAGTCTTTGTATTCGAATATCGCAAGGGTTGGATCATCGGCCTCGTAGACTTTCTTTGCCTTCCCCTCATAAATAAGCTTAATTTTATTCATATCATCACCTCATATTCCGTACCAGTGTTTACATTTATGGCATAGATAGCTATAAATGTCAATATATTTGGCTCCATAAAGCATAAAAAGCTAAAAGGGATTTACGCTTGATCTGAACGATTTTTTGGCATCGTATTTTTGTGGTAGACTGAACTACTCCCTGTGATAAGATGATAGAATAAGATTATCTTAATTAAAAGCCTGATTTTTGAGAACTTGCTCATTGTCTAATAATTTTATATTACGATGTAACACCGAAAAGTTTACGTATCTTGGAGGTGAAGGAGTGATATTGCATGGCTACTATAGGATGTATACAAAATGGATTTGAAAAAATTCAATCCAGGATCCGCACGACTGTTGAAACTCCTTTCTACGGCAACAACGTCATGTCCGTGGCCTCTGTAAAGGAGGCTTACTATCTCGCAAAAGATAGTCCGGGTACGATAGAACTTTCAGGAATGCCGGTATTTGAAGCAGAAAAAATGGGTTTGCCCGAAGGGGCAAAGGTGTTACTTTTTAACGATGGGGCAGTTGTGGGTCGATGTGCCGCTGCCAGGCGAATCGTGGGCGAGCCTAACGTCAAGGTCGACGAATATGCTACGAAACTTCGGGAGGCAGTTTACGGGACTCGATTTCGCAAGTTATATCGCGCTGAGGCTATCGTAGGATTGCATCCCGATTTCATGATCAAGGCCCACTTGCTTGTTCCCGAAGGACACGAAAACATTTTATATAACTGGATACTCAATTTCCAATATCTCGATGACTGTTACAGCAAGATATATCAAGATTCCAGGGTGTATCCGGAAGGAGACATCTTTATTTTCTCTGATCCGGATTGGCAACACCCGGAACATCCGCTTGGCTTGGCCTTTTTTGATCCAAATCATAACTGTGCTGCCATTTTGGGGTTAAGATACTTTGGGGAATTCAAGAAAGGCACTTTAACTTTAGCTTGGGGTACAGCCGCAAGAAACGGATTTCTTTCCTGCCACGGTGGTTTGAAAAGGCTTAAATTGCATGGCGGAAGAAACTTCGTTATGGCAGTCTTTGGACTGTCGGGCTCTGGGAAGTCCACGATTACCCACGCAACACACGGAGGCAAATACGAAATAACCGTCTTGCACGATGACGCCTTCGTCGTCAATCGCAATGAGGGGTACTCCATTGCTTTAGAGCCTACATATTTCGATAAAACGCAAGATTATTCCATGCACAGCGAGGCGAGCAGGTTTATCGTAACGCTTCAAAATAATGGAGCAAGCATAGGTAAAGACGGGAAGCTTTACGCCATAATGCGAGACTTGAGAAATGGAAACGGGAGGGCGATAAGGTCAAGGTTTTGGTCGCCAAACAGGGTAGATATAATGGAAGATCCAATAAACGCCATCTTTTGGCTCATGAGAGATCCAACTATGCCGCCCGTGGTGAAGGTGACGGATCCATGCCTGGGTTCAACTTTGGGTGCTACGCTTGCAACAAGAAGGACGACGGCTGAAAGGCTTGCGCCGGGGGTTGACCCCGATGCCTTGGTTTTTGAACCCTATGCTAATCCTTTCAGGGTATATCCCTTGAGCGTTGATTACGAAGGCTTCAAAACATTTTTAGCCAGCGGCGTTGATTGCTACATCCTTAACACGGGAGATTTCATGGGAAAAGATATTGAGGCAAAGCTTACCCTTCAAATTATAGAAAACATAACGGAGGAGAAGCCGTGTTTTGTGCCCTGGGATAATTTTTCCGATCTTCAGATCATGCATCTTGATGGCTTCATGCCGGATTTAAGTGACAAAGGGTATAAAGAGCAGTTCATCGCGCGCATGAACGATAGAATTAAGTTTATCAAAGAGAAAGAAACCGAAAGGGGCGGTTTTGATAAACTGCCCCGAGAGACGATAGAAGTTTTGGAGAAGATTCTCGAAGAAGCGTCACATCCAAAGGCAAAATAGCAGGTGTGAAAAACCATGTTTTCCACAAGGGCGTTATATCAACGTGACGATAGGAAGAAGTCTATGGTAGTCACAACTCGGACCACTTTGTAATCGGGTGACCCGGCATCCCTGTCGTTGATGGTGAAATACCCCTGGGTTGCCCTTCTTATTGCGCCAACCTGACATCCCGAATCTCTGGCAAACTGTTCCGCAGCTTCTCTCGCGTTTTTGGTCGCCTCGGCGATCATTTCGGGCTTTATGTCATTTAACTTTGTGAAGGAAAACTGCGCGGAGCTGTCCTCGCCGATGGCAATTCCCGATGATACCAGCTCTCCTGCTTTCTCCATGGCGTGTTTTACACCGGCAACGTTATTCGAGCGAAGAGTTATCCTTGTCACTGCGATGTAACGATATTCTCTCCCTTTGCCGGCATCGTAGTAGGGCAGAGATTGTGTGTCGGTAATTTGTGGGGGCATGCTCGAAATTTCTGACTCAGAAAAACCCATTCCAAGTAAGAAATTATATAGCTTAGCTTTGTTGTCATCTATGTCGTTTTGAAGCTCCTCAAGGTCGTTGGCGGAGTTCCTGAAGGATATGTTCCATATCGCGAGGTCTGCCTCCACGATTCGCTCTGACAATCCCTTAACAGTGACGTAACGTTCCGCCATCTTTATTTCCTTTAAAGCGTTGCTTAAAAAGTAGCTCGAGATTATAAGCCCACAGGCCAGACACAGGCCTAAAGCCAAAAAAGCGATGGTCCTTCGGTCCGTCATTTTTAAATACCCCCTTTTTGTTATTATAGCTCGTATCAGGCACCGGCAACGTTATTTTATGCATCTTTTAGGTGACAGCTACGAATGTTTAACACAGGTCAACTTAGGTTAAGCTCGCTTTAGGCCGTTTTGGTGGTGTTATAATTTTCATGAAACGTCGAGAAGTTAACGATGTAGCACGAAATTTAGAAAAGAATCGATATCATTAATTTTGCTGCAATCTCTTTATGAAAAAGGTGATGAAAAGTGACGAACATATTAAGGCAATTTAGTTTCGAGCTGCCCACGAGGATCGAATATGGAGTAGGTGTCATAAGTAAGCTTGGCGATGAACTGAGGCTGCTTAAAGCTCAAAAGGTGGCCATCATCACCGATCCGGGCATTATAAAAGCCGGTTTATTGGACAAAATAACTTCTATCTTGAAGGAAGAGAAACTGCTTTATAACGTTTTTGACGGAGTAGATCCAAATCCGAAGGACCAAAACGTCGAAAGGGGTGCTCAAGTCGTAAGAAGTTTTGGAGCCGATGCGATGGTTGCCATCAGTGGGGGAAGCGTTATCGACTGCGCCAAAGCCATTGGCGTTTTGGTTTCCCACGACGGAAAGAGGATAAAGGATTTCGAGGGAAAGACCGCAGTGAAAAAGCAAATCCTGCCTTTCATCGCCATACCGACGACAGCGGGCACGGGAAGTGAGGTAACCTTTTCGGCGGTCATTACCGACACCGAAAACAATTACAAGATGACGGTCAGAAGCCCTTTTATGGCGGCAAAAGTTGCCTTGCTTGACCCAAAACTGACCGTTACCGTTCCTCCTCATATCACCGCTTCCACCGGCATGGACGCATTGACCCACGCGATAGAGGCTTATACAGTTAAGGTATCCGAACCGGTCAGCGACGCCTTGGCTTTATATGCAATTGAGCTTATATCCAATAATTTGGTGAACGCAGTCAAAAATGGAGAAGATATCGAGGCGAGAGCCTGCATGTTGGTGGGAAGTTTGCTTGCAGGAATCGCCTTTAGCCACTCTGATGTCGGTTCTGTCCATTGCATGGCCGAGGCTTTAGGTGGGGTTTACGACGCACCTCACGGTATTTGTAACGCCGTCTTGTTGCCATACGTGATGGAATACAATGTTGAGTTTTGCCTTGAAAAGTACGCGAGAATCGCTAAAGC
>JAAYTM010000093.1 GCA_012518015.1 Synergistaceae bacterium | reverse complement strand
GTCTGCGGTTATTATCAAAAGGTCGTCAGATCGCATGTCCTCGATGAAAGGTCCCAGCCAACAATCAAATTCCAGCAACGCCTTAGCTAAGCCGGGTGGGTTGTTTCGGTGGCCATACTTCATATCGAAGTCTATGAGATTACTAAATAACAATCCATTAAAGTCTTCGTCCTTAAATTTTTGAAGAAGCTTCATGCATTCATCATTATCCGAACAGTGCAAAGACTTAGTCATGCCGCGATTTGCGAATATATCTTCGAGTTTGCCCAGAGTTATGACGTCATAGCCCTTTCCGGATAGCTTATCCAAGAGCGTATCCCTAGGTGGAGGAAGTGAAAAATCCTTGCGCCTGGGGGTTCTGAAGAAATTGCCAGGTTTTCCGGCAAAGGGTCTTGCTATCACTCTTGCTACTCCTGCTTCGCCTTGGAGTAGCTCGCGCGCTATTTTGCACCAGTCATATAAGGTCTCCACCGGTACAATGTCTTCATGTGCCGCTATTTGAAAAACGCTATCTGCCGATGTATAGACTATCGGATAGCCTGTTTCTAAGTGTTTTGGTCCAAGTTCTTCTATTATAACTGTTCCGGAGGCAGGATAATTTCCCAATGTTTTCCTGCCGATTGCCCTTTCAAAATTTTCAATGATTTCTGCGGGAAAGCCATTTGGGAAGGTGGGAAATGGGTCACGCAAAATTATCCCGGCAAGCTCCCAATGCCCTGTGGTCGTATCCTTACCTATCGAAAGCTCGCGCAGCCTCCCAACAGCTCCCAACGGTGGCCATTGGGCGGGAGTTCCTGGCAGGTTGACTATTAGGGGCAAACCGAGTTTTCCCAAATTGGTCAAGTTCATACCCCCAACTGCCAAGGCAATATGATAGGCTGTATTGCTCCCCTCATCACCGTAAAGACTCGCATCTGGTGCCTCACCTACACCGTACCCGTCCAAAATTATGAGAAATGTCCTCAAATGAGCCTACCTCCGTTCAAGCCTAAGCCCTTGGATGACACCGATCATATATATCGCGGAGCTCTAAATCCAAATGTGTATATCGTTCCGTAGTAGATATAGAGGCATGACCGAGCAACTCTTGCAACGTCCTTAAATCCAACCCGCGTCTTAACATATGCGTGGCCAAAGAGTGTCGCAATACGTGCGGATGAAGCCTCGAAGTTGGAATGCCTGCTGCCCTTCCTCTACGACGCATGATTCTCCATAGATCTTCTCGATGAAGTCTCCGTCCCGTTCGCGTTAAAAATAACCAATGTTCCCCTCTTCGGTCAAGTTGCGGTCGTACGATTTCGACGTATCTTTTTAATTTTTCTTTGATGGATCCCAATAATGGAACAACTCTTTCCCTATCGCCTTTACCCACTACCCTCATGGCATTGCCATGCCAGTCAATGTTGCCAAGAGTCAGAGAACAAACTTCGGAGGCCCTAAGCCCACAACCATATGTAACCTCAAAGATGGCCTCGTCTCTTTGTCCCAAAATTGATCCATCTCTGCAGGAAGAGATAAGGCGTTCCACCTCGCCCTCGCTCAAAATTTGAGGTAATTTTTGCTCTTTAGAAGGCAGTGAGGGTAGCCATTGCTCTTCTTCTATCCATCCCTCAATTGACAGGTAGCGGTTCCACGATCGTATTGCTGCAGCATAACGTTGTAACGACGCTTTGGATTTACCTTGTTCCGACATTTCTTTTAAGAAACGTGACATGAATTCATGCCTTGGGGGGAAAGGATTAATATGGTGGCGTTCGCAAAAATCGAACCACTTCACCAGATCTGTCATATAAGCCTGAATGGTGTTTTCGCTGTACCCTCTTTCAAGGCGAAGGTAGCCTACAAATCCATCGATTAAAGCGTGTTCCAGATCAGCCACATATTTCACCTCTCTTTACATTCGGGTACGGTCTGCGTTTGTTTATTTTTAAGGCGATATACAGCTACTCTTCTTCTGGATGTGGACGCAGCTGCATATCGCCTTAAATTTAGCCGAAAGCACGATCAAATGGCTTTTTGTTCGCACCTAATCTAGCGATTGATTATTGGCCGACTTAAATACCACATTAATGCAACAAGGGTTTTGGCGTCTGTAATTTCTTTTTCCTCGATGAGTCGCTTGCATTCATCTGGGGTCAATGTGACTCCTTCGATTATTTCGTCTTCGTCACTATCCAGTCGCGATGGGAATAATTCGGTGGCGTAGAAAAGATGTATTATCTCGTCGCTAAAGCCAGGCGATGAGTAAAAGCTAGCTACGTGTTCCAAGCGTCTCGCGTCATAGCCGATTTCTTCCCTTAGTTCGCGCTTCGCTGTTTCCTCAGGCGTCTCACCTTTTTCCATTATGCCTGCAGGGATCTCAAGCAGTTCTTTCCCCACGGCATATCTGAATTGACGAACGACAAAAATGTTTCCCTCATCATCAACGGCTATTACGGCTACAGCTGGGGCGTGCTCAACGACTTCCCTTTTTGTCACATGGCCATTGGCAAGCTCAACCTCATCAATTCGTAATTTTACTATCTTTCCACTATAAATCTCTCTCGAACTTTTGGTACATTCGCTTTTATCCATGATCAATTACTTTTGTTATGCTTGGGCAACGTATTGTTTTCCTACCTCTTGTCCCTTTTCGAATGCCTTCATGTTAATCTCCAAGAGGTGAGCTTTTTTTGCGCCCAATATTTCTTGAACTGTTTCTTTGAGGGCATCGGCGGAAGCCATATCGGTAACTTCGGCTAACACCCCTAAAACTGCTATATTGGCTACTCTTTCATTGCCCAATTCTAAGGCAATGCTGTTGGCGTTTACTTTGACTATGTTTATGTCGTCGCGTGGGTTATCGTAAGTTACGAGATCTGCGTTGTATATCAAAGTTCCACCCTCTTTTAACCTGTTTACAAACTTCGTGAGCGATGGCTGATTCATGATGACTAGCACGTCAGGAAAAGAAACAAGAGGAGAGGCGATTTCGCCATCGCTTACTATAACGCTGCAATTTGCTGTGCCACCGCGCATCTCAGGACCATAGGAAGGTATCCACATGACATTTTTGCCTTCGTTCATTGCGGCATGGGCTACTATCTGCCCAAGCAGCATTATGCCTTGCCCACCGAAACCAGCAGCTATCATTTCTCTGTAAAAGCTCATTTATGTCACCTACCTTAATCAGGGAGTTTGAACTCGCCCAAAGGATAGTAAGGAATCATGTTTTCCTCCAACCATTTCAAGGCCTCTGCGGGACGCATGCCCCAGTTCGTCGGACAGGTGGAAAGTACCTCTACGAGAGAAAAACCTTTTTCCTCTATTTGCGTCTGGAAGGCCTTTTTTATAGCTTCTTTAGCCTTGATGACATATTTTGGCCTTGCCACGGTAACTCGTGCAATGTAACCTGGGGCCTCCAAGGTTGCCAACATTTCTGCTATTCTTATAGGATAACCATTGACCTTAGGATCCCTTCCATAGGGACATGTGGTGGTTTTCTGTTTTAAAAGGGTCGTTGGAGCCATCTGCCCGCCTGTCATGCCATAAATGGCATTATTGATGAATATTACGGTGATGTTTTCTCCCCTGTTAGCAGCATGTACTATTTCTGCGACACCTATTGAAGCCAAATCTCCGTCGCCTTGGTAAGTGAAGACAGTAAGGTCTGGTCTCACTCGCTTACAGCCTGTTGCAACTGCCGGGGCACGTCCGTGAGCTGCCTCGTACATATCGGTATTGATGTAATTGTACATTAGCACGGCACACCCGACGGGTGCTACGCCAACGGTTTTCTCTTGAATTCCAAACTCGTCTATTGCTTCAGCTACCAGGCGATGCACGATGCCATGTGTGCATCCTGGGCAATAGTGCGTGGAAACGTCCGTCATACATTTAGGGCGCTCAAAAATTTTTACCTCAGGCATTATTATCCCCCCTATAGTTTAACCTAAAGCTTTCTTTGCGGCTTGCTCTATCTCTTCTACAGAAGGTGCCATTCCGCCGCATCTGCCATAAAAGCTCACGGGAACTTTCCTGCTGACCCCTAGTTCCACGTCCTCTACCATCTGGCCACAGCTCATCTCGACGACCAACACGTGCTTCACGCTTTCAGGAAGTTCGCTAAAAGGTTTATAAGGGAATGGATATAAGCTTTGAGGTCTTATTATTCCCGCCTTGATTCCTTGATCCCTAAGTTTCTTGACAGCGGATTTGGCGATTCTTGCAGTGGTGCCGTAAGCCGCTATTACTATTTCGGCATCATCGACATTGGCGGATTCAAATCTTACTTCCTTTTCTTCCATGAGACGATATTTCTTCTGAAGCTTTTGGTTGTGTTGCTCAAGTACTTCTGGATCCAAGGACAAACTCTTTAACAAAGTTCGTTTACCCCTTTCAGCCATGTATCCTACGGCCCACTCTTTAACGTCTGGAATATCGTAGCCCAATTTTACCTTCTTGAACTCAACAGCTTCCATCATTTGGCCCATAAATCCATCAGTCAGAATCATGACGGGATTTCTGTAAAATTCTGTAAGGTCGAAGGCCATCATGATAAACTCCGTGGCTTCCTGTAAAGAACCGGGAGCAAGCACTAAAAGACGATAGTCGCCATGTCCTCCACCTTTTGTGGCTTGAAAATAATCTGACTGAGCGGGCAAAATTCCCCCCAAGCCGGGGCCCCCTCTCATTACGTTGATTATTACGCATGGCAATTCCGCCGCTGCAATATAGCTAATTCCTTCACTCATGAGGGAAATACCTGGGCTTGACGAGGAGATCAACGTCCTAAAACCTGTTCCAGCCGCTCCAAAGATCATGTTAATTCCGGCCACTTCGCTCTCGGCTTGAAGGTATACCCCACCCACTTCGGGCAATCGCTTCGACATGTATTCAGGTATCTCGTTTTGTGGTGTTATTGGATATCCGAAGAAATATTTACAGCCCGCTTGTACCGCGGCTTCGGCAAAAGCTTCATTGCCTTTCATTAAAACTCGATTCGACACTTATCACACCTCCACCTAGTTAAGATTCTATGCGGTATACCTCAATTGCTACGTCAGGGCACATCATAGCGCACATCTTACAAGCTACACACCCTTCTTTGTACTGTTCCGCAGGCCTGTAGCCTTTGCTGTTAATGCGATCGGAAATCTTAAGTACCTTGTTGGGACAGGCCTCAACGCATAGTCCACAGCTTTTACACATTTCCTCCAAAACCTCAATTCGCCCTTTGGGCATTCAAACCTCACTCCTTTCCCAAGGCATTAAAATTTTTCGGGTTAAAGGCCAAACTGTGACATCTTTAACCCTATTTACAACATCATGATAGTTCGAGGTTAAGGTACTCAGATAGTATAGAGGGACATTATTTTGTATAGAGTAACTTTTTACTACCTCATACCCCGAAACTACATCTTCGCTGCTGGTTTCGCTCCCCAGATGGGGATTGCATATTATGCCATCGATAGATAACCCTGAAGTTCTTTCTATGCCGTTTTTCAACCTGGTGATATCTTCTTCTGTAGAACTCATCGGCCTAAAGGGGTTAACTACGTACAAGATAGAGTGATCCTGTTGTTCAATTTCGGGAAGAAGTTGTGTCAGCGCCAAGGCCCCCTTTTCGTCACCACCGATGTCTAGCAATACCCTGTTATCTTGCATGATTGCGTAATGCACTTCCGAACTCACTAGAGGCAGATCGCTCCATTTGGTCTCTCCAGGAGGGGTGACAACCCTGTATCCTTCTTTTTGCAGTTTTGCTGCAATTTCTCTAACGCAGAAATATGGGTTCGTAATGTCAACGTCTACTACAGTTACATCTTCATCGATTGTCTTAAATGCACTTGCGAGGTTGAGCAAAAATTCAGTTTTCCCTGAACCCAATCTTCCTGTAACCGCTATCACTTTCCCCCATTGATATTTCATCAAAGCTTTCTGTCTTATATCATCCCAAATTGTCAAGGCAACACATCTCCCTCATGTAGTCGCAACCCGTTTATGAATGATCGTCCGTCAATAGTAGCCTTTCCTTCCCATTGGACTTCCCGTAGCGATACCGCCCCCTTTCCGCAGGCGATTACCGGAAACCCCTCGTCAATTCCTAGGATTGTCCTTGGCGTGCTTAAGGTTTCTTCTTCATTGATCAATTTCGTTCTCCAAACCTTCAATCTCCTGTTGTTTACGATAGTATATGCACCTGGCTTGGGATTTAACGCCCTCACTTTGTTGTGAATCTCAGTTGCCTTTTTGTCGAAGTCAAAAAAAGCTTCCTCATTTGTAATTTTGGGTGCATATGTAGCCGTTGACTCATCTTGTTCTTTGAATTTGGCCGTTCCCGCAACGAGTAAATTCAAAGCAGTGACAAGCAAATCCACACCCGCAGAAAGGAGTTTCTTGCTCAATGTGCCAGCTGTATCGTCAATGTCAATAGGAACTTCTTCTTGTGCCAAGATAGGCCCTGCGTCCATCAGCTCTGTTAGTTTGAACACCGTTACACCCGTCACTTTTTGACCATCCATCAATGCCCTTTGTATGGGGGCGGCTCCCCTATACTTGGGCAGAAGGGAGGGATGTAAATTAATGCAGCCAAACTTGGGGATGGATAAAAAAGGTTCTTTCACCTTTTGTCCAAAGTCTATCACTATTATCACATCGAGCTTTTGGGCTACTAATTCTCCCTTGAGAGCTTCATCTAAATTGATATTTTCGCTCCTCCATAGATTTAACTTTAGCGAATTTGCTACTTCTTCGACCTTGTTAAGCCTTAACTTTAAGCCTCTTCCAGAAGGCTTTGGATTCGATGTGACCACCAAATCAGGAAAAACATCCTTTTTGGTCAATTCAAGCAAGCACTGTGCACCCCAGGAACCTGACGCCATATACCAAAACTTCAATGAGCTTCATCCTTTTTAATTCGTTTTAACCTTTTTTTGACTAGATTCCTCTTAAAGGGCGATACTAAATCAATGATGAGCTTGCCATGAAGATGATCTATTTCATGACAAAAGGCCCTTGCCAGCATGCCTGATGCTTCCACTGTGTACTTTTCTCCCTCTTCATTATAAGCCTCTATTATTACCGTCTCAGGCCTTTTGATTTCCTCGAAGACGCCGGGAAAACTCAGACATCCTTCCTCTCCCGCTTGTTCTCCCTTTTTTTCTATTATGACGGGGTTAATTAGCGTGAATTTTTTTCCTTCGTGGTCTACAACGGCTATCATAAGGTTGATTCCAACTTGTGGGGCAGCCAACCCCAATCCATCGTTTGCATACATTGTTTCAAACATATCATCAATTATTTTCTTTAGACTGTCATCAAAGACGATTACCTTTTTGTTTTTGGCACGAAGAAGTGGATCGGGATATTCCCTGATCTCCAAAATTGCCACTTTGATACCCCTTTCCCGAACAAAGAGGCGCATTTCTTAAAGCGCCTCTTTGTTACCTTTTGTACTAACTTCCTTGTTTTGATTATAGCATACACATTTTGGCGTAGAAAGGGGCTTAGGCTTTGAGCTGATCCCTTAAGACATCACCTATTGTTACCATGGCTTCCTCGGTTTCTTTGACCGAAGGATTATCTTTATTCTCCTTATTGGCTTGGTTTTGCCTTTCTTCTCTTTCTTGTTGGCGCTGTTTTTCTTCTTCCTCTTCTTCCAGTGCTCTGATGCTTAATCTTATGCGTTTTTCCTCAGGATCAACTTCCAATATTCTCGCCCTTATTTCGTCGCCCTTCTTTAAAACCTTTGATACATCATTAATATGTCGTCTGGAAATTTGGGATATGTGAACAAGCCCTTCCACACCTTTTTCAATTTCTACAAAAGCGCCGAAATCGACCACCTTTACGACTTTGACGTCAACATCCTGGCCAGGCTGGTAACGCTCCGCCACAGTGTTCCAAGGATCGTGTAATTGCTTATATCCCAAGCTCATTCTTTTTTGCTCTGTATCGATATCTAAAACTTGAACCTCGATTTCCTGACCTTTCTTTAAGATCTCGCGCGGGTGATCTATATGCCCCCAGGAAATGTCGCTTATATGAATCAAACCCTCTACACCTGGTCTGACCTCGACGAAGGCGCCGAAGTCCACGGTATTAGTGATGCGACCCACGATTTTGTCTCCCGGTTTGACTTCTTCTCCTATTACTTCCCACGGGTCTGGTTCGGTTTGTTTCATGCTTAAGGAAATCCTTTCCTGCTCAGGATCGATGCTTAAAACCTTGACTTTTACCTTGCTGCCTCTTTTAACTATATCGCGTGGCTTTATGTTTTTTCTCCAGGAAAGCTCACTAATGTGAACCAACCCCTCTACGGGACCTAAATCTACGAACGCTCCGAAGGAAGTTATGCTGGTTACTACCCCATCGAGCACATCGCCAACTTTTATGTTTTCGAAGAATTCCTTCTTCTTGCGAGCGATTTCCTCTTCCAATAGCAATCTCCTCGAAAAGATTAGTCTCCTTTTTCTGCGGTCCTTTTCCAGCAACTTTACTTCTATTTCTTGATTGATGAACTTAGAGGGGTTCACCATCCTGCCTTCTTCCGCTAAATGGGAAATTGGAATGAAACCTTCTAGTCCATGAACGTTGACGATCAAACCGCCCTTTACCTTCCGAAGGCCCAGGACCTTTATTGTCTCTTCCTGTTTCAAGGTCTTTTCCAATTCATCCCATCTCTCGTCGAAGAGCAAGCGCCATCGGCTTAGGAATACCTGGGATTCCTCACCATAGACTACCCGGGTTACTTCGGCGCGAACTTTATCGCCAACGTTTGGTTCCCTGCCATCGTCAACTAATATTCTATGTGTCCACTCGCGCTTTGGCAGAAATCCTTCGCATTTAAATCCAATGTCAACTAGCCATCCATCGTCATTACTGTCGATTATTAGGCCCTCCACTACCTTGCCTCTGTGTATGCTCTCTGGCCCGTGCTTCGTTATAAGTTCCTCCATTGTTTCTTGTGTTTCTGGGGTTTCTTGATTTTCCTGCGCGGGAGGGATCTCCCTCGTCTCAGCTTCAGCTTGCTGTTGTCCCTCTCGCTTTTCTCCCTCAACCATTACCAACCATCCTCCCTTAACTACCTACTTGATAATGAATTAATTACATCGTTTATTAGCCAATCCGGAGTCGATGCTCCGGCAGCTATGCCTATTATATGTTTATTTTCCAACCAAGATTTGTCTATTTCATCGGGTTTTGTGATCCAAAGGACATCGCTTCCCTCCCTTTTGCCTACCTCTACGAGCTTAGCCGTGTTGGTGCTGTTGCGTCCTCCGATCACAATTATTCCTTCCGTTTCAGCTGCTAATTTTCTCACTGTTTCCTGTCTGTGTAAAGTTGCCTTGCAAATTGTATTATAGGCTCTTAATTCCCGGGCCTTTCGCAAAAGAACGCTAACGACAGAAAGTAGGGTCCCTTCTTCTTGAGTTGTTTGAGAGACCACACCTATTTTATCTCTGCTGGGAAAACCTGCGATATCCCTTGAGGAGCTGACCACGCTAGCTCGACCCGATGTACACCCTTTAATACTTTGAACTTCGGGGTGTTTGGGATCTCCCACTACGATCACTTCGTAGCCTTCTTGGGATAAAAGGCGGGCTTTTTCTTGAGCGTTCTTCACGGAGGGACATGTTCCATCGATTATAGTGCATCCCTTTTCCCGGGCTTTTTCGAGAATCTCGGGGGTGGTACCATGAGCTCTTATGAAAACGACGGAAGACTCGGGTAATTCTTCTACCTCTTCAACTAACTCCAATCCCAAGGAGATTAATCTCTTTACTTCTTCCTCATTGTGGATTGGGCTACCTAGGGCGTAGACCTTGCCGTAATCTTTCAAAGCCGCTTCAAGTTTGTCTATGGCTCGCTTTACTCCAAAACAGAAACCCAATGGTTTGCCAATGACCAATCTCATATTCCCTTACTCGGCTCCCATATGCTTTAAAATTTTCTCAACGATATCATTAATTGCTATCTCTTTATTCGTTTCATCTAGATCATACCACATGACGGGCTTAAATTTTTTAAACCACGTCATTTGTCTTCTATAAAAGGCCTTTGTAGCCCTTATATAGTATGCCAAAGCTTCATCTATGCTGTAAAGTCCTCGCAGATACCTAATGACTTCTTTATATCCAAACCCCTGCATGGGGGCAAATCTTTCGTCAAAGCCATTTTTTAGGAGCCAATTTACCTCATCGATCAAACCCCTTTGAAATTGGCCTTTTGCCCTAAGTTCTATATTTTTATACGCAATTTGTCTTGACCTGATTATACCAATATAAAGGACATCGTAAGGGTTTTTGATTTTTTTGCCATGTTTATACCACCATGAAGCAGGTTTGCCGGTCGTGTAAAGTATTTCCAGGCCTCGGACTATCCTGACCAGGTCGTTAGGGTGAATCCGCGATGCTAATTCAGGATCGGACTCTTCTAATTTATGGTATAGATGCTTTTTCCCCTTGATTTCAGCCTCTTGGAGCAAACTCTTTCTTATCTCGGGATCGCTTTCGAGCGAAGCTGTAAGCATTTCGGCAAACAGCGCATTGTAGTAAAAAGGTGTTCCACCAACAAGTAACGGTCTTTTTTCTCGAACGATGATCCTTTTTATGGCGCTGTTGGCTTCTTCTACAAACCTGGCTGCCGTAAAGGTATCGTCGGGATCCGCTACATCTATGAGATGATGAATTGTGTGCAACCTTTCTTCTCTTGACACCTTATCAGTACCTATGTCCATGTATCTGTAGACCTGTCTTGAGTCGATAGAGATTACCTCTCCCTCGATTAAAGGTGCTACCTCAAGAGAGATCGCTGTCTTGCCCACGGCAGTAGGGCCTATAATGGCGGCTACGGGGATTTTACCCCTGCTTTTGATCACGTCATTTCCCCCTAAAAGGCTTTGTAAGTTTTGAAATCCCACATCAAGCGATGCTTGCTCAAGTTTTAGCAGTTCTTCGGATTATCCGATAAATTTTTAAAATCAAGGTAGCTTTGAAGCAAGAGCGAAGCAGCAACCATATCTACCTTACTTCTTCTTTTTTCCCCTGACATGTTAGACTCACGCAGAAACTTTTGAGCCATTGCTGTAGTGTATCGTTCGTCCCAAAGTATGAAGGTGATATCTGGAAATATCTTCTTTAATTTTTCCACTAAAGCCACAATTTTATTTGCTTCCCTGTCTTGTTTTCCCGTAGTGCGGACTGGAAGGCCCACTACTATGGTTGAAACGTCATGCTCGTTTATAATTCGAGCCAGCTCTTCAAGCCAGTTCCCCTTGGCATCCAAAAAGCCAACCCCTTGGGCAAATATGCCTAAGGGGTCGCTTATCGCCACGCCAATACGAACGCTTCCTATGTCTAAGGCTAAAATATTTCCCAACCTTTATGCCTCCATCATCTCTTGCAGGACCCTGGGAACGGAGTTTAAAGCCTCTTCGAGCTTGCTTGCGTCTTTTCCCCCAGCCTGGGCAATGTTTGGCCTTCCTCCTCCGCCTCCGTCAACTATGGCTGCAACTTTATTTATTAATTTCCCGGCATGAATGCCTTCTTTGACAGCCTCATCGTCCGCCATAGCCACGAGCAGCACTTTTTCGTCAGAAACGCTACCTAGTACTATTAGAACTTTTTTAAAACCCTTCTTTAAATGGTCCCCGACCTCTCGCAAGGTTTCTGCATCCAAATCATCAAATTTTCCCACGAGAAGGGTTACGTCCTTCACTATCTGACGCTGGGATGTAATTTTTTCGCATTGAGATAAAGCCAACTTTAATTTTGTTCTATGTAATTCCGCCTTGATATCCTTTAGTTCTTTCAGTGTCGAGGAAAACTTTTCTTTCAAGTACTTTGTTTCGATACCAGCCGTCGCGGCTAAGTCTTCTGTCAAAAAGTGCAATTCTTGATAATGAAGGACTGCGGGCATGCCTGCCAGAGCTGTGATACGCCTAAGACCGGATCCGATGTTTTCGTCTCTCACGATTTTTATCACTCCTATATCGCCCGTGGCGTTTACGTGCAAACCTCCGCAAAGCTCAGCACAATACCCTGGAATTTGTATTACTCGAACTATTTCCTCGTATTTTTCCTCAAAAAAAGCCTTCGCACCGATCTTTTTGGCTTTATCCATCGTGGTCTCGAATACGTTTACCTTTATATTCATCTGGATAATCTCATTGGCAATGCGCTCGATTTCGACTAATTCCTCACGAGATATGAAATCAAAGTGAGTAAAGTCGAAGCGCAAGTACTCGGGAGAAACATACGAACCGGCCTGACGCACGTGCGAACCAAGCACCCTTACAAGAGCTTCGTGTATTATGTGCGTAGAGGTATGATGACGTCTGATTGCATTTCTCCTTGAGGTGTCCACCTTTGCTTCCACTTCATCGTTGACAGCTATGTACCCAGATTTGACTATCGTCTTATGTGCTATGAGAGTATCAAGGACATAATAAGTATCAAGTACCTCCAGCTTGGCAGTAGCCGATTCTATCCATCCTTTGTCTCCCACTTGTCCGCCCTTTTCAGCGTAAAAGGGAGTTTTATCCAAGAAAAGTTCTATCTCTTCTCCTTCATGGGCTTCTGGTGTTTCTTGGGATTCCTTGAGTATCGCTACCACTTTGGCGCTTGCTTCGCTTGTCTGGTAGCCCACAAATTCTGTATAACCTAACTTAGCTGCGATCGAAGAATAGGTCTCCGTTTCTGTCGCGGAGCTAAGCTGCTTGCTTGCCGCCCTAGCTGTTTTCCTTTGGTGTTCCATGCATTTGATAAACCCTTCCCTATCAACCTTAAGCCCATGTTCCTGGCATATTTCCTCGGTAAGTTCTAAGGGAAACCCGTAAGTATCGTATAAGACGAAAGCCGTTTCTCCGGGTAGAATGACACCGCCTTCCCTTGTAATCCTAGATATCTCCTCTTCAAGCAGGGCACTTCCTTGGTCTAATGTCCGGCTAAATCTTTTCTCCTCCACGCTGATGACCGATTCTATGGTTGACCTGTATTCCACTAACTCTTTGTATGGATCCGCCATAATTTCTATCAGTTCAGGCAGTAAATCTATCAAAAAGGGCCTATCTAAGCCGAGCAATCGCCCATAGCGCGATGCTCTTCGAAGCAGTCGTCTCAATACGTAGCCCCTTCCTTCGTTAGAGGGAAGGACGCCGTCGGCAATCATAAAGGCCAGGGCCCTAATGTGGTCTACAATAACTCTCATGGCCGTATCATATTGCTTGTTTACGAGATATCTCGCGCCGGACAAGCTCGATATCTTGTTTATGAGGGGCATGAATAAATCCGTTTCGAAATCAGACCTCACACCCTGAACGATAGAGGCAAGTCGTTCCAAGCCTAACCCGGTATCAATGTTTTTCTTCGGCAACGGCGTGAGGTTGCCCTCCTCATCCCTGTTGTACTGCATAAACACCAAGTTCCATACCTCCAGGTATCTATCGCAGTCACAACCCACAAAACAATCGGGCTTTCCGCAGGAAAACGCGGGCCCTTGATCGTAAATGAGCTCGGAACAGGGACCACATGGGCCTACCGGTCCAGCAGCCCAAAAGTTGTCCTTTTCTCCCATTCGCACTATTTTATCTTCAGGAAGCCCCACAGCAGTGCGCCATATTTCGAAGGCCTCGTCGTCATCCAGATATATGGTAGCGTATAACCTTTCCGGAGAAAGACCAATTACCTCTGTCAAAAACTCCCATGCCCAGGGAATGGCCTTTTCCTTAAAGTAATCGCCAAAGCTGAAGTTCCCCAACATTTCAAAGAAGGTATGATGTCTTGAGGTTCTCCCTACGTTTTCTATGTCACTGGTGCGCAGGCACTTTTGAGAGGTCGTGGCCCTTAAAACTTCGGGTTTTTTGAGCCCCAGGAAATAGGGTTTAAAGGGAACCATGCCTGCTATGGTAAAAAGCAAGGATGGGTCGTCGGGGATTAAGCTGAAACTGGGATACCTTTTATGTCCCTTTTGTTCGAAATAAGATAGAAAAAGTTCTCTTAATTCTTTTCCGCTTCTTTTTTTCACGGGAAATTGAATCCTCCTTTCGAGGTGTGCAAGGCTTGAAATACAATTATAATTCATTGCAAACTAAAGGGCCATTAATTCGTCTCTAGCGCTTATTGCCTCGTGTTGAATTTTTTCGTTGTCCATAGTGGTAAATTCGCCGTCTTTGTATATCCATTTCCCCTTTACCATGGTTCCGCAAATGTCTCTTGAACTTCCAGAAAAAACTATGAAGCTTGCCAAGTTATCGCAGTCCCATCCAACATAACGCGGGTTGTCCAAATCTACCACGACAAAGTCCGCCTTCCAGCCTTTTTTTATGAGG
>JAAYTM010000092.1 GCA_012518015.1 Synergistaceae bacterium | reverse complement strand
AGTTTTTAGAGGAGGCGCCTTATGGCAGTTGTAGAAATAAAAATTGTCTCATCCGATTTGGATCTAAGCATTTTGTTTGACCGAACAAATAGAGCCAAAAAAGGACAGAATGTTATAACGAGGAAGGCAAAAGAGTTGCTCGTCGTGGCGGAGGAGCTAGCCCGGCCTGTATTGTTATACGATATTTGTACTCCTGATTTTAAAGAAGGGACATTGACTCTCTCTGCTGATGATAGAATCATTACCCTTGGAAGGCACGATGGACTATCGGACCTAGAAATTGCGAGCGAGGTGTTTGTGGGGTTGGCCACCCTTGGAAGGGTTATTGAAGAAGAGATTCAAAGATATAATTCTATGAATGAAGTGCTTACTTCTTATCTTTTAAGCGAAATCAGCGTTGCCATGATGGGGCAAGTCATTAAGAAAATAAAAAACATTATCTTGAATATGGCGCGTCAAAGATATTTTGGCTTAAGTCCAGTTCTCATACCGGGTTCCACCCCTGGATTGCCCTTGTCGGTGCAGCCCCTTATATTGGAACTTCTAGATGGGAAAAACCATGGCGTTAATGCAAATGAGCATTACATGTTAAGACCCTTTTACTCCGTTACTTTCATGGTGGGCATGGGGCCAAATTATGCTAATGACGAGCTGTTTCCCAAATGTTTGGGTTGCTCTCGAATGGATACATGTGCCTGGAGAAGTAAGTAATTTAGTTGTTTGAGAATTTAGCGAAGGAGCGAGAAGTTATGCGTTTTCTAAAACGACCCGATGATACTAAAGCCGAGGATTTGACACGCGAAGTGCAAAGTAAGGTCAACGACATTTTAACTCAGATAAAAGAAAACGGTTGGGAAGCCTTATCGAAGATAAGCAAGTCTTTGGATGGCATAACGCCCTTTAGGATAGATCCGGAGGATATGGCAAAAGCCTGGGATGATTTACCATCAAACTTAAAGGAAGCTTTAAAGGTCGCTGGAAAAAATATAAGGGCCTTTCACAGGGCACAAAGAAATATATTTAAAAACTTCGAATGTGATATAGCCGAGGGCCAAATAGCCGGAATGCGATTTGTTCCCGTAAAAAGCACCGCCGTTTACGTTCCCGGGGGAAGATATCCCTTGCCCAGCAGCGTATTAATGGGCGTAATTCCTGCGCAAGAAGCCGGCGTTGAAAGAATAGTAATCGTAACGCCACCGGGAAAAGAAGGCAGCCCTAACCCTGTGACGCTTGCTGCCATGGGATTACTCGATGTGAAGGAAGCTTGGGTCGTTGGAGGAGCCCAAGCCATTGCAGCAGTTGCTTTTGGAGCAGGCGATATAAAACGCGTGGATTTCATCGTAGGTCCCGGTAACGCCTTTGTTACGGAGGCAAAGAGACAAGTCTTTGGTGTCGTTGGCATCGACGGCTTGGCTGGCCCCAGTGAAGTCTTAATCGTCGCGGATGAAAGTGCAAACCCAAAGTTCTTAGCGGCCGATATGCTCGCACAACTTGAGCATGACCCGAGCGCCAAGGCGATGCTTCTCGTCACGGAAGAGATGCTTGCCATAAAAGCGATTGGAGAGGTCCGTCATTTCCTTTCTGATTTAAAGACCGCTTCTGTAGCTTCTCTTTCCTGGGAAAAAGGGGCAACCGTAGCGGTTGGTAGCCTGGAGGAAATTGCTGATTTTGCAAATGGCATAGCCCCGGAACATCTGGAACTGGTAATTAAAGAGCCTACCTCTGGACTTGAACTTTTTTCGTCCTACGGGGCTGCCTTTTTGGGACAACACTCCGCAGTGCCCTTCGGCGATTACATCGCAGGCACAAACCATGTCTTACCGACAGGCGGATCTGCAAAGTTTCAGGGCGGACTGTGGGTAGGCACGTTCCTTCGTCCCATGCAACATTTGTATTTGTCGCAAAAGGCAGCGTCAGATCTTGCCCTACATGGAGCGACAATCGCTGGCGCCGAAGGGTTGTCCGCTCACGACACAGCTATGCGGCTACGCAGAGATTTTTGAGCTAGGGAAGATTTAGCTTGTCCTTGATGATTCGTACGTCGTCGTAAATTCTTCCAATTGCGTAAAGCACGATTCCGTTTATGACGATGGCAATTCCCGATGGAATTGTAACTAAGGGGATCATTATAAGAAATCCGATGATGATGCCTAAAATTCCAAAGATCCTTAAAGTTTTTCCCACCAAAAAGACCTCCATTAGGTGATCTGTAATAAGAAACGGGCAAAAACAGTATAAAATATGTGTTTGCCAACAATTTGCTACTGTCATTTTACTCGTGTGTCAGCGTGAGAGACAGTCATAACCGCAGTTTTTATCGCCGAAATGACGGATCGAAATATTGATTTCCAGTATAGTATGTAACATAGCATTAAGTATGAAGGAGGGAAGGTTATCATGGTTACGATAGATTACGAACAATTCCAAGCTGTGGATATGAGAGTGGGGAAAATTTTGAAGGCAGAACCCAATGAAAAGGCCAAAAAACCAGCCTATAAGTTGTGGATCGACTTTGGATCTGGGATTGGCACAAAACAGTCCAGTGCTCAGCTTAGGGAGCTTTATTCTCCCAATTCTCTTGAGGGGAAATTAGTCGTGGCCGTAATAAATTTCCCTCCCAAGATCATTGCTGGATTTAAAAGCGAAGTTTTAGTGTTAGGGGTACCAGGTGAGGGAGGAGGCGTATTATTGCTATCTGTTGACGATGACCCACCTTTAGGAGCGCGGGTATTTTAGTGCTTTATTGGAGAAGACGAAACGCGCGAATTATGGTAATTTGTGATTCACACCGAGTAAATTTTTCGATATCTAAAATTAAAAAACACTTGACTTTTGAATAAAAGGATGTAAGATGGTTGTGTCGGTAGGCGCCATCGACGAGTTAAAAATTTTTAGAACAAGTATTTAGGAGGCAACATTAGTGAGAACAGAAGGAACAGTCAAATGGTTTAACGAGTCTAAGGGATATGGTTTCATCACTGCAGACAGCGGCAACGACGTCTTTGTTCATTACAGCGCTATACAGCAAGATGGTTTTAAGACGTTGGCTGAAGGTCAAAGAGTTTCTTTCGAGATAGTTCAGGGAAACAAAGGGCCACAGGCATCTGAAGTAACGGCTCTATAACTTTTAAGAGTGACACTTCAATAGCCTATCGAAGGGGCGTTTCGCAAGAAGCGCCCCTTAAAATTTTGTGCCTTGTATTTATAAACAAGAAATTAGCGTTGATTATACCCTTCTATATTTTATTTTGTAGCATGTTCTTTGCTATTGGGTATTCACGTCTATATTACGGGCTGCGTTGGCAATTAGATCGTTAACGAACTTTCTGCGATCATCCTCGTTGGTTATCTTTATATAATCGTTCAAGACATCGAAGGTATCCAATCGGGCAGTTTCCACAATTTGAGTAAACATATTAACGATCTCATCGGTATGCTTATTGATAAATCTTTTCTTGGTTCTTTCCAGTTTTTCTTGTGTTTTGATAATCATTTCTTCTATGGTACTTCTCCTTCTCCTCCGTTTAGCCTTGTTTTCCGACAATTTAATTTCCCTCCTTTTATTCTAGACTTAGGATTCATTATACTATCAATGATTACTAAAATCCATAATTGTTTTTGTCATACATGCTTGATTTTTAATATCTCGGTTAGATTTATATGTTTAAGCCGAGATATTGCATTGGGTTAAGTCTAAAGGCAAGGTTTGGAGGGAAATACTTATAAATATAGAAGCGTTTAATTGTGCCATATTTACCAGGGTCTAATCTTATAAGATTTATTTGATTAATCGTCAGGTGATCGTGGGTTATAGCAACTTTAGGAAGATCATTTTCAATTCGAGGTTACTTATAGTGCATTTCTCATGCGTGACCCTGTGACTGAAAACCCGCTTCAGAAATCTCCATTAGCTTTCTTGTTTGCTGCTTTTAAGAACTGTTTTAAGATGTAAGGTCTTTGAGAAACGCTTATAAAATCCTTAAAATATCGAATTCGGTCTTAAAATGCATAAAAAATAGCACTAGCCACCATCTTTTTAAGTGGCTATGGTTTAGGCTATCTGCTTCAATTTTTTATACGTTCCCTATGATGTAATCCAGTTAATTCAGATACTAAGAAAGTGAATATGATGCCCGTACCGGGCTCGTGAAGTCTGCCTTCTTTCACAACAGCTTCGTATATAGACTTGTATTCGTTTATGTCACTAAGAATCAAAATTATTTCTTTGGATGCCTCTATGCGTAAATTAAAAAATTTCAACGCTTCTGATTGTCCTGTACCTCTCCCGTAGATGATGGTGGCTCCTTTCGCACCCGCTTCTTTTGCCTTTTCAACTATTTTGTCAGCTTTTCCTCTTTCAACTATGGCGACGATACATTTAACTTCCATGGCATTATCTCTCCTTGCTTGCTTATGGATTTATATTTTCGTTAGTATTCCTAGCGCAAGTACTGATATTACAGCACCGATTGAAGTGAGTCCAATAATGCCAAAACCATATGTCAATGGATCAACATTTTCAAGCACCTTTGCTAAGCCAATTGCTATGGCCATGTTGATGGGGATGTTAACGGGGCCGGTAGTTGCGCTAGCGGAGTCCATAGCTATAGATACGAATTCCTCTGGAGTGAAGAGAATCAGTATGACAATCAATAAGAGTAAAAATGTCGCGATTTTCGAAAAAGGTATATTGTTTAAGATTTTATACACGCCAATGCCCATACCGCTGCCAAACCCAATGGCAACGGCATGAATCAAGGTTTTGCGAGGTATGGCTCCAACAGATACCTCTTCAACCTCTAAGGCTAATGCCTTTAAAGCCGGTTCGACGAGAGTTCCCAAATATCCGATGGCAAATGCTGCTACAACTATTAACCACTTATTATTTAATACAACAATGCTTTCTCCTACCGAATTAGCTAAGGGATGGAGACTCAAGAAAACGCCCTTTAAGAAGAAATGTAGACCGAATATACAGAGAAGAATCCCTAATATAAATTCTTTGATATTTTTAATTGGTTTTTTTAGTATAATTAGTTGAAAAAGTACAAGTATAATTGCCAAAGGAAGTACGCTTCCAATAGTTTCCCATAGGTCTTTTAGAATTGTTAACGCTCTCATGATGTGGCAACCTCCCTGTATCTCAAATAGCATTTGCGAAAGAGGTGGAACCGAACAAAAACTTGCCTTCAATGCGTTCCTAAAGCGATGTTTATAGGTTTAAGCTTGATAATTATACGAGTAATGTAAGTTTCTTTAAAAACGGCATGAAAAGCCCTATTCTGGTTTGAGACTTATCGTTTGTCCATTTTTACATATACACAAATCGCCACCATTCGGTCGCCCTCATTGTTATCTTACCATTGCTCATACATTTGTGGTGAGATTTATTTTCTAAAGGGTTTTAAAGTAAAAAGGAAGGCCTGAAGGTTCTTCAGTCGAGAAAGGTAAGCTGAAAGCGTAAGAAAAAAGACTAACAATTCTTGCAATTTATTGATTTTTCAGGATAGTTTAGCTTGCAAATTTTCGGGAGATATAGGTATACTATGATAGGCAATGCGATGTAAAGTCGGGGATATATACACGATGAATGAAGAGCCTAATTTACAGGGAGGTCGAATGCAATGGAAGTTCTCAAGGTCTCGGCAAACTCTCAGCCAAAATCTGTCGCAGGAGCTATAGCTGCAGTTATGCGAGAGAAGGGTGCAGTGGAGGTGCAAGCAGTAGGTGCAGGGGCGGTAAATCAGGCCGTTAAGGCGATAGCGATTGCACGGGGCTACGTGGCTCCTAATGGCATTGATCTAATTTGCATTCCTGCTTTCGCTAAAATTAGTATAGATGGTGAGGAAAGGACGGCAATTAAGTTTCAGCTGGAATCAAGATAATCCTTCGTAGATGTTGATAGGCAAATCCCCGACGTAGAAGTACTGAAAGCGCGGCAATAGGAGGAGCCGCGCTTTTTACTATGCGAATCTTTTGATATCATAATTTTTGCTATCATTATAAATTACTGATTGCAAAGAAATAGGAGGCGTCGATAAATCATGGACATCATCAAAGCACCTAGAGGAGTAAGGGACGTACTTCCCGATGAATCGTGGAAATGGGCTTATGTAGTTGAAACTGCGAGAAAAGTGGCCGATGCTTTCGGATATGATGAAGTGCATTTACCCATTTTTGAGCATACAGAATTATTTTCAAGAGGTATAGGAGATTCAACAGACGTCGTAGAAAAAGAAATGTATACTTTCAAGGATCGTTCGGGCAGGAGCTTGACGCTACGACCGGAACTTACAGCTTCCATGGTAAGGTGTTATCTGGAGCATGGAATGTCAAAAAGAGTGCAACCTGTGAAGCTATGGAGCGTTGGGCCTATGTTTCGGTATGAGCGTCCACAGAAGGGCAGATATCGCCAGTTTTGGCAGCTTGATGTTGAGGCCCTTGGTTCTGGGGCTCCTGAGGTGGATTTGGAAATAGTAACTTTTGCGGTTTATTTGTTCGACACTCTCGGGCTTTCTAATCTCGAGGTAGTGGTGAATTCTGTAGGCTGCCCAGCCTGCAGGCCTGTTTATCGAGAAGCTTTAAAAGAATATGTCGGATCCAACTATGACGAATTATGTAAAACATGTCAAAACAGGTTTGAGAGAAATCCCTTGCGGATACTGGACTGCAAAAATGAACACTGCCGTGAGATAATGAAGGAATCTCCAGGCATGGTCGGTTATTTGTGCGACGAATGTAGTGAACACTTTCAAAAAGTGAAAGAAGGCATGTCACTGCTTGGCATTTCTTATAAAGAGGATAAAAATCTTGTGCGTGGTTTAGATTACTATACAAAGACTGCCTTTGAGGTTCTTTCGGGCGAACTTGGGGCTCAAAATGCAGTATGTGGCGGTGGAAGGTACGATAATTTGGCTGAGGCTATAGGTGGTCATCATGTGCCTGGAGTGGGTTTCGCTGCTGGTATTGAGCGGATTGTTTTGACGATGGAGGGCCAAGGGTGCGATTTTGGCCGAAAACCAGGCATTGATGTATTTGTCGCAATAGCAGATGACTCAGCAAGAAAAGCGGGCTTGAAATTGCTTTACGACATCAGGCGCGATAAAGTAAGCGCCGATATGGATTATTCTGGCAAATCACTTAGCTCACAACTTAAAATGGCTTCAAACAAAAAGGCAAAGCTAGCATGCATATTAGGTAGTGCCGAGATACAAAAAGGCGTGGTTACCGTAAAAGATCTCGCCAGCGGGCTTCAAGAGGAAGTTCATCAAAATTCTTTAATGAATCATATAAAGCAGTATATTGTACGTTAAACTTTGGAGGCGAAACGAATTGTCTGGCGCTTTTTTTGACGAAAATTGGAAAAGAACGGTTTATTGCGGTAGGGTGAACCAAGACGATGAGGATAAGACGATTGTAATTAACGGATGGGTACGAAAAAGGAGGGACCTGGGGGGCATTATATTCCTTGAAATCTGGGATCATACAGGTTTAGTTCAGGTGGTTATCAATCCTGAAACCGATGTGTCTCTACACGAAAGGGCAAAACAGCTTAGAAGCGAATATGTAGTGGCGATAAAAGGTACGGTTAAAAGAAGACCAGCCGGTACTGAAAATCCTTCCTTGGCGACTGGAAACTTCGAGGTCATCGCTAAAGATTTATTAGTACTGTCTCCTTCGGCGCTTCCTCCTTTCGATCCAAATGAGGCTGATGCGGTTGATGAAAATATCAGGCTTAAATATAGATATTTGGATTTAAGGCGTAAGGTCATGCAAGGAAATTTACGCCTAAGGAGCAAGGCGGCACAATACACAAGAGTATTTTTTGATGGGGAGGGTTTTGTTGAGGTAGAGACTCCTATGTTGACAAAGTCAACGCCCGAAGGTGCAAGGGACTACTTGGTTCCAAGCAGGGTGAACCCCGGCAAGTTTTATGCCCTTCCTCAGTCGCCGCAAATTTTTAAGCAAATTTTGATGATATCAGGCTTGGATAAATATTTTCAGATAGTCAAATGTTTT
>JAAYTM010000091.1 GCA_012518015.1 Synergistaceae bacterium | reverse complement strand
TGGGAGTGAAGGTGATTCCCTACTACAAGGCTCTTTGGATCATCTGTATAGTTCTTGGCGCTTGGGGTGGAAGTGAGTTTTTACGGAACATTTGGGACTTTGCCGATACTTTAAACGGCCTGATGGCTATACCAAACCTGATAGCTTTATGGTGGGTGTCTGGCGAGGTGCGGCGGTTGGTGAAAGATTTTGATGCTAAACGAGCTCGTGGCGAGCTGACATAGGCGCCAATGCAAAAAGGGGGCCCTTAGGGCCCCCTTTTTCTTTTTCATCCCGGGGTATCCAGTTATTTGGGGTCTGGGATCCAAATATTTTACGCCACCTCCCGTAAGTCTTCATGTATATTTTATTGAAATATATTGTATAATAAATAAAATATTGTATAATTAACGTTGAAATAGTAGCTTTATTTAAATCATTTAAAAAAGAGGCATTTTTAAAATGGATTTAGGTTATCCGAAAAAGATAAAGGATAACATTTCCAGGATGTAGCTCACCCTCTACAACCGCTAGAAGTAATGTGGCATTTTGAATCGGATAGATGAAAATTACGTGCAAATATCGTACTGCTAAAAACCATCATCATTACAATGTTAGTTTTACTCCCAGAAAAATCAAAAGAGAGTTGATCTTTCACCAGCTTACCTTAAAATGCTTAGTTGAACTATTAAGTCGATAATTTAGATGAATGAAAATTTTCATTTTTGCGACTTTTTAAAATCCCTGCTCAAGGAGGTGACGTGATCTTCATAAAACACAGCGGAAGCTTTATTGGTTCTTTGTGCTCTAATTCTACCTAATAAGCAAGGAGGGCGAGAATATGGAGGTTTTATTGCAGATTAACAGCGTGGTAAATTCTATAGTGTGGGGGCCTTGGATGTGTGCTTTTTTGCTTGGCACGGGAGTCTATTTGACGATTATATTGGGTGTACCCCAGGTACGTTACTTCGTCATGTCTTTTACAAACGTTTTTGGCAAGGGTGCTCGCAAGGGCTATGGCGAAGAAGGCACTATATCTCCCTTTGCAGCGCTAGCTACGGCTCTTGCTGGGACCCTGGGATCTGGCAACATCGCAGGGGCTGCCACGGCTATTCACTTGGGAGGTCCTGGTGCGGCCTTTTGGATGTGGATAAGTGCGCTCTTTGGCATGACTACAAAGATGGTCGAAGTTATTTTGGCGACCCGTTTTAGGGAAAAAGACGAAGCAGGTAACTGGCGCGGAGGGTCTATGTACGTATTAAGGGCGGCCACGGGACAAAAGTGGTTGGCCTGGCTTTTTGCCCTCTTTGCGGCACTGGCAGCCTTCGGAATTGGCAATATGACCCAAGCCAATTCTACTGCAGAAGCAGTAAATTTGGGTTTTGGCGTCCCTCATATATATACTGGAATAGCGCTGGCTTTTCTAACGGCCCTGGTTGTAATCGGTGGCCTAAAAAGTATAGCCAATGCTACCGTCATCATAATTCCTTTTATGTCTGTATTGTACTTTGCTGGAGGCGTGATACTCTTTGTGATGAATATGGACAAATTGCCGGCTGCTTTTGGGGCTGCATTTCGTTACGCCTTCCGTGATCCTATGGCAATGCCGGGTGCTATTGCCGGATGGTCCGTGAGACAGGCAATGATAAAGGGCACCGCCCGAGGCATCTTTTCAAACGAAGCTGGCCTTGGGTCGGCCCCGATGGTTCATTGCACAGCCATAACGGATCATCCCGTGCGTCAAGGCACCATGGGCATTTTCGAGGTATTTTTGGACACATTTGTGATATGCACTGTAACAGTTATAAGCATCATTGCCACGGGTACTCTCACTGGTTATCCTGAACTTACAGGAGCTCAATTAACCTTAACCGCCTTTAGTACCGTTTGGGGCCGCACAGGTGCGATGTTTTTGGCAGTTTCTCTTGCCCTTTTTGCCTATTCGACGGTGCTTGCATGGTACTGGTACGGAGAAACAGGAGCGACTTATATATTGGGAGTGAAGGTGATTCCCTACTACAAGGCTCTTTGGATCATCTGTATAGTTCTTGGCGCTTGGGGTGGAAGTGAGTTTTTACGGAACATTTGGGA
>JAAYTM010000016.1 GCA_012518015.1 Synergistaceae bacterium | reverse complement strand
TACTGCGCTACTGGTTGGGCTATGAGTGGTTGGACGCTTATAATGTGTGAGTTACCCACTAATAAAAACTAAAAAGGTCGCTTTTTTAAGCAGGGTCCCGGAGAACATTGTACACTTGGATTTCGCAGCATTTGAGAAGATAAACTTGCTCAAAGGAACTCATGGAAGCGCAACCCCCTCCCAACTACCTCAAAACGCACCTAACAGCTCCTTCTTAAAAATTTGCCCCTCCCCTCACGTCCTTTAAAGGAACCCTTTTCAAAAACCACTTCTCCCCGTGACAAAGTTGTGTAAATCTGTCCATGCACCTTCAAGCCCTCGAAGGGAGAAAAATCGGTGTTCATGTGCAAATTGCTCGCGCTTATGGTCCATTCTTCGTTGGGATCTAAGACCACTATGTCCGCATCCGAGCCAATTTGAAGAGTGCCTTTTTGAGGGAAAAGGCCGTAAATTTTGGCCGGATTCTCGGATAAAAGCCTTACCAACGAACTGACGGGCAAATGTCGCTTTATGACGCCCTCAGAAAACATCAAGGGCAAAGCCGTCTCCACGCCAGGTAAGCCGTAAGGCAGGTCCAAAAAGTTTCCCTTCCAAGTTTTTTGTTCTCTGGTAAAGGGACAATGATCCGTAGCTATCATCGAAAGTTCTTCGTTGTAAAGGGCGTCCCAAAGGGCCTCTAAGTCATAGGACGATCTCAAGGCAGGAGAAGCCGAGTATAAATGTCCATCCACGCTTTCGTAAACATCCTGAGTTAACAAAAGATATTGAGGGCAGGTCTCAGCCGTCACATTTTTGTAAAAACCTTTTCCCCTTTTTAAAGCTTCCAGTCCCAGGGCGGAAGATAAGTGAACTATGTGCAGGCGCGTGTTAGCCCTTTCTGCCAAGTAGATCACGTCACTTACTGCAACCGCCTCGCATAAAGAAGGCCTGACTTTCGCCAAAGATACCATGTTCTTCAATTCCTCTTCTTCCAATTCGTTCATCAGGTAATTGATGACTTCTTCATCCTCGGCATGCACAACTGCCAGCGCGCCCAAATCACCTATTATCTGGAACACCTCAAATAAGGCTCCTCTATCGGTCCTTCTCCCGGAAGAACCGTAGGCGGTAAAAAATTTAAAGCTGGTCACTCCCATTTGAACTGCCTTCAGGATCTCCTGTGATCTTGATCTATGCCAACCTATGACTTCGGCGTGAAGGGCGTAATCTATGTGAGATTTTTCGGCCTCCTTGAGTCTTTTTTCGATATCCTCAGGTATCGTTGATTCGCTGCTGCCGACGGTGAAATCTATGATCGTCGTTACGCCTCCACATGCAGCCGCTTTGGTTCCCGAGGAGAAATCATCGCTTGAACGGGTACCGGAAACGGGAAGCTCCATGTGCACGTGAGCATCTATGACGCCGGGCATTACCAACTTCCCCGAAGCATTGATTACATATTTTCCATCCAAACCGTCGCCAATCGCAGCTATTTTTTCTCCCTTTATGGCTAAATCGGCTCTAAAACTCCCATAGGAACCGCTTACGATCTGGCCTCCTTTGACCACCACGTCGTACATCTTGACACCTCCCATTCCCTGGCAAAAAGAAGTTTTATAGTAAGCTGATCTCAATATCACCTTTTTAAAAGTGCGATTCCCCTAAGACTTATATGAATTGCTGATTCCTTCATTTCCTTTACTCGCATTATACTATGATTAAAAGGAGGAGTTATATGGATTTAAGATTAATAATTTTACTAGGCATCGTATTATTAATTTATGTTCTAACGAACTACTATATTTACATACACATTGCCCCTTTATGCCTATCGCCACGGGGCAAAATACTCATCCCGTTATTGCTATTGATAATGGCAGCTTATCCTGTCGGTCGCATATTGCAAGCTTTCATATCGCCCGGGATTACCATAAAGATAATCATTGCAGCGGGTTCCTATTACCTCGCTTTCATGGCCTATGCCTTTTTTCTAGTTCTATTTATGGATATTTACAGGCTTTTATCTTCATTTTCCTTCCTTCCACTTTTAGGCACCACACTGCAAGCGCAAATATGGAAAGTTAGCATTTGTCTTATAATCGTCTTGATCTCTTTTGGCAGTCTAAACGCCAGAAAAGCCCAAGTCGTCACCCTTAGCCTTGAAATGCCGCTTGGCAATCCCGCCATAGATTCACTTTGTGCAGTGGCAGTCTCTGATATACACGTAGGACCTTTTATAAACAGCTCTCGCATCAGAGGCCTAGTGGATAAAATAAACGGCTTGTCTCCCGATATCGTATTCCTGGTTGGCGACATCGTGGATGAAAGCATATCGGCAGCGGCTGAGGAAGGTCTGACGGAAGAGCTAAAAAGGATAAAAGCGCCTTTAGGCATCTATGCCGTTCCTGGAAACCATGAATATTACGCAGGAATAGAGGACGTTCAAAAGTACTTGTCCCGAGGGGGAGTGAGATTACTTCGTGACGAATTTGTCGTCATCAAAGATTCGCTAATATTGGTAGGGCGTGAGGATATAATGGCAAATCGCTTGGGGGAGGAGAAACGCCGGCCACTTTCTGAAATCCTTCGGGAGGCTCCTAAAAACCTCCCCATAATCGTTTTAGACCACACGCCAATCAACCTCGAAGAAGCAACCTCGCAAGGCGTAGCCATTCAACTTTCAGGACATACACATAACGGCCAAATGTGGCCTTTTAACTTAATTACGAGATTGATATTTGAAAAAAGTTGGGGGCTTTTGCAAAAAGAAAACACCCTCTTTTATGTATCATGCGGATACGGAACGTGGGGACCACCTGTGCGCATAGGCTCAACACCTGAAATAATATTGTTGAATTTAACGTTGAATGTCTTAGAATAGTTTAGTATATCGAAATCGAGTTACGGGGTTTCCCAGCAGGGAAATGACATTTTCCAAGTGAGCCTGTTTTAAAATTGCTCAAGGGAGGTAATGATACAAATGCCGTTTTTCACGATAGCTACCTTTAACGTGAATTCAGTTCGAAGTAGGCTTCACATCTTAGAAAGATGGCTCTCTGCAAATCCAGTCGATGTGCTTTGCTTGCAAGAGACTAAGGTTAGTGACGACCAATTTCCCCTATCTGCCTTTGAATCGTGGGGATACCATGTATTTTTTCGAGGCAAGAAGGGTTACAGCGGCGTCGCAATAGCAAGTCAAAATGAGCCTGAAGAAGTAATCTACGGCTTCCCCGATGGCAAAAACCCCAGAGATGACGACAGGCTCATGATAGCCCGTTTTGGCGATATCTGGGTAATAAACACATATGTGCCACAGGGAAAATCGATAGTTCACCCTGACTACCGATACAAAAAGGATTTTTTGATGCGATTTCTTGAGATGCTGGAATCGCAGTTTAATGACGAAGATAAAATACTGTGGGTGGGTGACATGAACGTCGCACCGGAGGAAAAGGACGTCACAAAACCTGAGACCAAGAGAAACCATGTCTGTTTCCATGAGGAAATTCGCGACTTATTCGATACGGTGAAATCCTGGGGTTTCATAGACGTCTTCAGAAAACATCATCCCGAAGAAGGGCAGTTCACTTTTTGGGACTATCGCGTCAAAAATGCCTTTGAACGAAACATCGGTTGGCGCGTCGATCACATATTGGCTACGCAGCCGCTAGCGGAGCGCTCGGTGGATTGTTATATCGACAGAGAACCGCGCATTTGGGAACGGCCATCAGATCATACAATTCTGGTGGGTATCTTTGACATCTAGCAAAAAGCTCAAAACAACGAGGTATGATCATGCTATGCAGGGAATATTATTAGCCCTTGGAGCGACATTAATATGGGGAACAAACGGACCTGCTGTCAGATTTATCAACAGTTTTGGGGTCAGTCCTCTTCTCATAACCCTTTTTCGCCTCACCGTAAGCACATGCATTATCATCTTCCTTACTCCAAAACCACGAAGCTCTTTGATAATGCCCCGCAAAGCAGAGATGCGCAAACCTCTTTTTTGGTTAAGCGCTGTTGGCTTGATCAGCTCCAACTTAGGCTTGAGCATCGCTTTTTTACGGATATCCATAGGCTTAACGTTGATTTTATATTACACCGCGCCAATTTGGGCCATGATAGGCGCCTGGGCCATAGCACGGGAACGTCCCACCATAGTACAGATTTTGGCCCTAATAGTATCTTTATTGGGTGTTTACTTCGCAGTATGGGATCCCAAAGAGGGGTTGAGATTTGACCTCATAGGCATATTGTGTGCCCTGGCAGGAGGAGCCGGATATGCCTTATACCTGCTCAACGGAAGGTATGGGGTGGGCAAAGAATC
>JAAYTM010000090.1 GCA_012518015.1 Synergistaceae bacterium | reverse complement strand
ACGTTACATCTCAAAAAAGTACTGATGATATTTTCGTGCCTTCTCAAGTTCGTGACGACCCAAAAAGGGCAGCGCCAAAGGGCTCTAAACCACGGTTAGTTGTAATTGATCCGGGCCATGGAGGCAAAGATCCAGGGGCAGTAGCAAACGGCATCAGGGAAAAGGACATCAATTTAAAAGTCGGCCAAATTCTGATAAAGGTTCTCGAGAAGCGTGGGATAAAAGCCAGGCTGACGCGTTCGCAGGATATATATTTGCGACTTGATGAGAGGACAAAACTCGCTAATGACTGGGATGGGGATTTATTTGTGAGTCTTCATTGTAATGCTTTGCCGGCAGGCCGAAGTGCCAGGGGAATTGAGATCTATATAATGGCCCTACCAACCGATGAGGACGCCATGAAGCTAGCGTTGATAGAAAATAGGGAGCTGGGTGAGGGAACAGACGACGTGAATAAAATTGCTGATAAACGAACAAAACTCTTATTGCAGATTTTAGGAGACATGGAGCAGAACGTTAAGATTGAACAAAGTTTGTCTTTTGCTGAAGTTTTGTATAAAGCAGGTAATCACTCTGGATTGAACATGCGACGAGTAGCCCAAGCACCCTTTTTCGTGCTTAGGGGAGCGACAATGCCCGCGGTCTTGGTCGAGATGGGATTTCTGACAGATAAATCGGAAGCCGCTTTATTAGCGAACGCGAATTATCAAAAAAGAGTTGCTGACAGCTTAGCCGATGGTATAGAGTCTTACTTGCGCAGTATGTAGATCTTGGGGGGATTGGTTTTCATGAGAAATAAAGAATTGCCACGAAGGCGAGATAAAGAGCAGAAAGAAATCTCAAAGAAGGCTCCTCTGCCATATCGTATCATTGCCTGGGCATGTCTAATTATGATTTTATTCGGATTGGGATATTATGGATCGGGACTAATGCTGAAGATATTTGGCAAAAAATTGTATGTCCCCGGAGAGATTGTTGTTGAAAAAAATGAAGAGGGCTTTAAAACCGAAAGACAAGTAGCTGAAATTAAGCTGTTTCTGCCCGAAAATGGTACTTTAGGTGTAACAACTTATAGGTTAGTGCCAAGCATTCCAGAAGAGAATATTGTAGCCAGTTTAGAACAGTGGATATCACTAATGAGATCCAAGGGCTTAATAGAAGGAAATAGTCGAATACTTCATGTTTTTCGGAACGGTGAGATTATGTATCTAAACATGAGTGCGCCATTTTATTCTTCTTTGCAAAAATTAAATAAAGACGAAGCTTTACTCTTTATGACGGCCCTGCTTCGCACCATTATAGAAAATTTTGACCCCATTAAGGAAGTAAAGTTTTTAGTTGAAGGTAAGGATGTGACAGTAACTGCTCCTGTTGATTTGTCCGTTTCCTGGCGATTGGCGCCAAGGTCATGAACAAAACCCATAAAGCTGATAATGTTGCCAAATTTTTGTTTTTATAGAGCTTCTTTATATCGAAAAAAGGAGGACCGCTGGTTGTCTAAAAGTAGGATTGTATTTGCCAGTAAAAACAGGGATAAATATCGTGAAATGGTCTTTTTGCTAAGAGAAGCCCCTGTTGAACTGTTATTTGGCCCAGAGGTGACCAAAGTTGACATTCAAGTTCAAGAAACTGGCAATTCCTACTCTGAAAATGCGTTACATAAGGCATCGGCATGGAGCGAGATATTGAATATGCCTGCCTTAGCAGATGATAGCGGGATTGAAGTAACGGCCTTGTGCAACGAACCTGGAGTGCATTCTGCAAGGATAGCAGAAGATGATGAATTAAGAATTCTTTGGGTGTTAAATAAATTAAAAGGGGTTGAAAATCGAGAGGCGCGCTTCGTAGCTTCTATTGCCCTCGTTTTGCCAAAGATGTCGCAGGTATGGTTGACCGTGGGCATTTGTTACGGAAAGGTGTCTCAAGTCAAAAAGGGAGACAACGGATTTGGTTACGATCCTATTTTTGTGCCAAAGGGGTATGAAAAAACCTTTGCAGAACTGGAGGCTGAAGCAAAGCATCGCATATCGCACAGGTATATAGCGGCAAAAGCTCTCTGCGATATGTTTAAAAGCCAAAATGTGTTAGAATAACAAGTCGAATATATGCTCTGCGGTTTGTTGCTTGAACCGGGTTGTCCGTCCTGGCCATGCAGATGGCAGAGATGGTTGTAAGCGGGAAAACTAAAGTTTTGGTCTAAATTTAATGAAAACTTGCAAAGGAAACATATAAAAGATCTTTGGAGTGATTGTTTAAATAATAGCAAATATTAGGAGGCACGTGGGATGTTTTTGGTCATAGCTATTTTGCATATTTTAATTGCTTTTGCCCTGATGGGAGTTATTATTCTACAACAACGAAAGCAAAGTGGTTTTGCTGGCGTCTTTGGAGGTGGGACGCAAGCAGATATGTCTTCCGGTCAGTGGCAGCGTCTTTCTGGGCTAAGCAAGATAACAGTGCTTTTGCTTGCACTGTTTATGTTGACCTCGCTTGTATTAGTCCTCATGAGCGCGAGGTGAAAAATCATGAAAGACATTGAATATTTTGAAGATGTTACCTCCCTGCAAATCGCTCCAAGGGCATTTTTCAGTGCTAATCACGATGAAATTATGGCCGGATGTACCACTGATGTCTATTTTGTGAAGACGAGGGATTTGCTTCGGGAAAACGGTAGTTTAGATGCTCCCGTCGTGGCTGAGATCTTTTCTAAGGAAGCCGGGATTTTTGCAGGACTACAAGAAGTTTTAGCTTTATTGAAAGACAAAGGGGTAAAGGTATATGCCTTGGAGGAAGGCATGCCCTTTTCTCCAAAAGAGGTCGTATGTAGAATTCATGGTCCCTATGGTGCTTTTGGAATGTATGAGACCGTCATTTTAGGTTTCTTGGCAAGTTCGAGCGGATGGGCAACGGCCTCCAGGGAGTGCGTAAGGGCTGCGAATGGTAAACCGGTATTATGTTTCGGTGCACGTCATGTTCATCCCGCTGTTGCGCCAGTCATGGAAAGAGTTGCTCTGGTTGCTGGTGGTTGCGCGGGTGCAAGTTGTATATTGGGAGCTAAATTGGCTGGGGCAGAACCCCAGGGAACCATTCCCCATGCTGCAGTATTAATTGTGGGCGATACCGTTACAACTGCTATTTTATATGACAACGTTTTGCCTGAGAGCGAAACCAGAATAATATTAGTAGATACTTTCAAAGACGAGGCAGAAGAATCACTTTTGGTAGCGCGGGCCTTAAAGAAGAAGCTTGATGGAGTGCGTTTGGACACACCAGGCGAAAGGGGCGGGGTTTCTCCGGCCTTAGTGGAGGAAGTACGGTGGAGGTTGAATTTAGAGGGGTTTTCTCATGTTCGGATAGTTGCTTCAGGTGGTTTAAATCCCGAACGTATACAACTGCTTTCGCAAGCAGGAGCTGATATATTTGGTGTTGGGAGTTATATCGCCCATGCTACTCCCAGGGATATGACCATGGATCTGAAAGTAATTAATGGAAAACCCATTGCTAAAAGGGGCAGGTTTCCCGGCATAGAGCATAATTCTAGACTTAAGAGGTTCCTGTAAACATTATTCTAGATATTTACTTGAACAGACCTTCGAGGAATCTTTCCTTGACATGGACGGATGAGGTTGTATAGAATAACTCCGCACCAGGAGTTTTGCTCTGTTTTCAAGTCATGAAAAGATAGAAGATATTACTCAGGCGGGTCGAAGCCCACTCGTTTGTGTTTAGATGATTTTATTATGCAGGCAATTGAAGGAGGAACTTTAAATGCAGGGGTATAAGACTTTTATGGCAAAGCCTAAAGACATAGAGAGAGAGCGCAAATGGTATTTAGTCGATGCAACAGATGTGCCTTTAGGTCGTCTTGCAGCACGCATATCCCAAATATTAATGGGAAAGCACAAGCCTAATTACACTCCCCATGTAGATACGGGAGATTTTGTAATTGTGGTTAACGCATCTAATGTAAAATTGACAGGCAGAAAGGCTACCCAATCAGTGATATACAGATACAGCGGCTATAAAGGAGGCTTAAAGGCAGTACCTTATAATGTATTGCTGGAGAAAAAGCCGGAGCGACTCATTGAGGTTGTGGTCAAGGGAATGTTGCCGCGCAATAGACTAAGATATGAAAGGAAATTAAAAGTTTATGCCGGCCCTGATCATCCTCACGAAGCTCAAAAGCCAGAGGTTTTAGATATTTAACTTGCCGCTGTGACGTGAGCTGTTATATGGCTAAGTGCACGAAAAGAATGGCGACCATCAGGCGATTGCATTTTAATTCAAAAATATTAGTAACGAATTTATCATTAATCGTGCACATATAATTAGATATAGAGAATTGACGACTGTTAGTTCGTAAAATTTTGTAAAAAGGAGGGAAAAATATTTGCCGTCACCGACATATTATTGGGGCACTGGCAGGAGAAAAGAATCTATCGCTAGGGTGCGAATCCGTCCAGGCAAGGGTCATATTACGATAAACGGGCGAAGTGTTGAAGAATATTTCCCCAGGCGGCTATGGCAACTTCATGCTTTAGAAGCGCTCAAGGTCTCTGGGATGGAAGGCAAGCTCGATGTCATCGTAAAGGCGCATGGAGGAGGTCTAAGCGGTCAAGCGGGGGCAGTAAGGCTCGGAATAGCAAGAGCTTTACTTGCTTTGGATCCTGAAATGAGACCGGTTTTAAAGAAAGCAGATTTGCTTGCGCGAGACCCAAGGATGGTAGAAAGAAAGAAATTCGGTAGAAGAAAGGCAAGAGCCCTTTATCAATACTCCAAGCGATAAGTTTTTAAGGTTTCTTGGTGCAAGGGTTTATAGTTTGAGACGGGGGATTTTAAGCCCCCGTCTTTTATCTTGCTGGCAACGTATGTTAATCTGCTCGGTCTCGATTTTTAAGAATTTTGTGGCATTACCTGTGACGAGAAGTTTAACGTTAATATAGAAAGGTTCCTGCATGATATTGAGGTCGCAAGTACTTGTTATAATCCCTCAGATTGCTTGCGGTGAAAAAATAAAAGTTTTCTTGCTGTTTTGTTATCATTCCTTCATTGAGGTTTTTTCAATATTAAGACTAGGGATTTCTATCTTTACAAATAGAGTAAAACAGCTTATCCTAATTATCTAGACTGAATGGTCAGGAGGGTGATAAATGACGGATACCAAGAATAATATTATCAGTGCAGCACGCCATTTATTTGCGCAACAAGGATATCATGGAACGAGCGTCGATTCCATTGCCAAGAAGGCAGGTGTAAGCAAGGGGACTTTATACTGGCATTTCAGCGATAAGTTTGAGCTTTATCGTACCGTTTTAATTTTGGAAGTCGAGAAGATGAAACAGATCTTTAGATCTAACGTTTGCGACGTTACGGACATGGCAGAATTCATTTACAGAAGAGGAAGACTTATCCTTGAGGCTTTCGGCGAAGACCCAGAAAGTGTGCTTATTTGGATGGATTTGCTAGTCCAGGCTAAGCGCGGAAGAGAAGAGTTTAAAAAAATTGCAAGGGATCTGACTTCCTATATAAAGAAGTCAAGTGATGAAAGTGTGCTCGCTAGTTTTGCAGATGCGAAAAAGGAATCAGTATTTTTGCTGTTGCGTTTAGTAATATTAGGTCTTTTATCATGTCTAGGCAGCGTGATGGATGCACAGGAAGCTGTAGTGTCCTGGAAAGTTGTAGTAGATCTAGTAATGAGGGGAGATGAGTAACGAAAGTGTCAAATATCATTAAGAGGCGTCTTTTATTCATGTTGGCTTTTTGTTGTTTGGTGTTTCTAGTGCTTGTCATGGACAAAAATGCGTGGGGAGGAGAAGTTCAAACCGAGACCAAATATAATCTCGTTGACTTGATAGTTGCAGCTGAGGAACATAATCCCTTACTAAGGGCTGCACAAGAACAAGCAAATCAAGCTCGGGCGTTAGAGCTTCAGAGTGCTTCCCAATTGGCACCTAAACTTGATTCAAGTTTATCCTACTTACATGAATATGGCGGAGGATTAAGGGAGACCAAATTTCGTGACACCTATAAAGCTGCTTTGACTTTGACGCACACCTTATATAGCGGAGATGGTCTTGAGGCCTCTTTAAGAGCTGCTACTCTGAATCGTCAGGCTGTTGAAGCAGATTTACTTCGTACTAGGCAAATGGTTAGAAACGATGTTAGGAAATCCTATTATGATTTGCAAAGAGCTAGGGCCCAGCTTAGGGTTGCTCAGGAAAGCTACGATTTGGCTTTAGAGCATTTAAAGCAGGCAGAATCTCTTTACAAACAGGGCATTGTAGCGTTAAATGAAGTTTTGAGAACAAAGGTTGACGTTTCAACGGCGGAATTAAATTTGATACAGGCCCAAAATGGAACACGAGTGGCTTTGAGTGCCTTAGAAAAGGCAGTAGGCATTACTCTTTCTTTTCTCCAAGTGCCAGAAATAACTCCTGAAGAAGAGGCCTGCCCGCCACTACCTCAAATAGATCCTTACGCTATGGCTTTGCAGTATCGTCCCGAACTTGTCTCTTTGGACGATTCGAGAAAAGCAGCAGAAGAGCTGGCTAAAGCTGCGGCTGGGCAAGCGAGACCTAACGTATATCTTCAGGGAGAGGTTTTTTATTATGAAGACGAGTTTTTCCCAAACGAGGACGATTGGAACGTATCGATCATAGCCTCTTGGAGATTGTACGATAGAGGAGAAGTTAAAAATAAAATTGAGGAAAATAGAGCAATGGCTAGAGAATTGCTTGCCATGATTGATGACCTTAGAAATCAAATTCGACTGGAAGTTTCCACAGCGTGGCAAAATATGGAATCAGCTTTGCAAAGGGTGCGCGTAGCAGATGATCAGGTTAGGACGGCTGAGGAAGACTATCGCATGGCACTCAAGCGTTACGTCGAACAAGTAGGGACCAACATAGATGTTTTGGATTCAAGGACGGCTTTGACCGACGCGAACACAAGTTTTGTAAACGCGATATATGACGCCTATTCGGCTTATAGTGATCTGATTTATGCGATAGGCGTAATGGAAGAGGATTTTACGACAGGAGACCTTGGTAATGGCAATGAGAACAGCAAGGAGGGAACTGAATGAAGATCAAGACTATCGTTATAGTAGTGATTGCATTGGTATTTGCGGCAATAGTGGGCGTGAGAGTATTAGATGGAAATAAACCTAAAGACCAAAATAATGTTGCAGATCTCCAGGAGGTCATAAAGGTTTCTGTCGTGAAGCCTACTGTTATAGAATTTGAAGACCTGGTTACCTTTGTGGGTACAGCAGAGCCCAAGGAAAAGGCAGTTCTTGCCTCCAAGGTGACAAACGATGTAACGGTGTTAGAGGTTTTAGTTGATGTTGGTGATATGGTAAAAAGAGGTCAACGGCTAGCGAGATTTGATGACAACATAGTTAGTAGGCAAATTGAAGAAGCAAGGGCCGCTGTTGCAGCAGCAAAAGCTGCTATGTCGCAGGCGCGAAGTCAGCTACAAACCACCGAAAAGGATTATATACGCTACAAAAATTTGTTTGAAGAACAAGTTATAAGTCGCCAGCAATTGGACCAAATAGAGGGACGCTATGAAGTGGAAAAAGCAAAACTTGAGCAGGCTCAAAGACAGCTTGATCAAGCTGAAGCTCAATTAATGCAACTTCAAATCATGAAGGGCTACCATGATGTCGTTTCTCCTGTCGATGGCGTGATTGCTCAACGAAATATAGACCCCGGTGATACCGTTAGAGCAGGAAACACTTGTTTTGTAATTTCAAAGCAAGAGATCGTAAAGATTAAAGGAACAATTACGGAGAAAGATTATCCGAAAGTCAAGCTAGGGCAGCTTGCCCACGTGAAAGTTGATGCTTTTCCAGACATGGCGTTTGAAGCTCAAGTCATGAGAATCAGTCCCACATTGGATTCCGTTACTAGAACTGGTGAAGTTGAGGTATGGGTTCCCGCCAATGACACGTTGAAGCCTGGCATGTTTGCTAGAGTTGAGGTTGTTGTGGGAAGACACAAAGGCCTATCCCTTCCTCGCGAGGCTATTAAGCAGCTGCTTGGCACGGGGGAATGGTATTGCTTCGTTGTGACCGATGATAACAAGGCGAAGCAAACTTTTATCAAGCGCGGAATAGAAAGTGGCAATCTTGTCGAGATTGTCGAGGGAGTAAGCGAAGGCTACGGTGTTATTTCGCCGATAGTACGGGCTTTAGGTGATGGCGTGCCCGTGGAGGTGGTTAGTGAATGAACCTTTGGGATATTGCGGTAAAAAGACCAATTGCCACATTAATGGCCTTTGTTGCCATATTGTTGTTGGGGGTTGTGGCCTTTATTGGCATTAAGGTTGACCTTTTGCCCGAATTTGAACCACCTATAATACTTGCTATTACCACCTGGAAAGGTGCAGCAGCTAGCGATATCGAACAGGAAGTCACAGAAGAAGTGGAAGACAGGATGGCTACATTGCAGGGCATTAAAGAAATAAATTCTACCTCGAGTGATGACGCCTCAGCAGTTGTCCTTCGATTCGAATGGGGAGAGGATTTGGATGCGAGGATGGGTGACGCACGGGATCAGGTGAACATAATCCGTAGAAGGCTTCCTGACGATGCCGATGACCCCATACTTATAAAAGTGACCTCAGGTGCTTTGCCCGTTATGCTGGTCATTTTTAAGGCCGGACCAACTTTTCCAGGGTTGTATCACTTTGTAGACAATGACGTAAGCAAGATGATCCAACAAATTCCGGGGGTCGGTGACGTGTCGGTATTTGGTGGAGAACAGAGGGAAATTAAGATTTTGTTGGACGTAGATAAGCTACGAGCATACAATTTATCTGCTCAACATATTGCTTCCGTATTGCAAAGAGAGCACTTTAACTTGCCTGCTGGTACTTTTAAGGAAGGTTTGACGGAATATCAATTACGCGTGCCTGGCAGGTTTAAAGCTATAGAGGATATGGGCTACACCATTGTTGGAGCATTAAACAGCAAACCAGTCTACCTTAAAGATGTGGCGAGAGTGGTAGATGGCTATAGAGACCCAACAACGTTTGGGTGGTCTGATGGGACTCGTTCCGTGGTAATGGTGGTGACCAAGAACACCGATGCTAATACCGTTCAAGTGTGCAGCGGCATTAAGACTCGTTTGGAAGAGTTAAAGGGATCCATATTTTCCCCTGATGTAAATTACATCATAGGCTTCGATCAGTCAGAGTTTATATTAGATTCCCTTAAGCAGTTAGCTACCACACTTTTATATGGAATGGTATTAGTCTTCTTGATCACGTATGTGTTTTTGCGCAGGTTGCCCGGGACGATTGCCATATGTTGTGCGATACCTTTTTCATTAATTACCACTTTTATAGCCATGCGCTTACTTGGATACACGGTCAATTTGATGACATTGTCTGCGCTTACTGTTGCCTGTGGCATGGTCGTTGATAACGCCATTGTTACGACAGATCAAATAATTTATCACATTGAAAATGGAGAAAAACGTCAGATAGCTTCAGCCTTGGGTGCCGGCGAAGTTGGAAGCGCATTGCTTGCCTCCACCCTTACAACTTTGGCTGT
>JAAYTM010000089.1 GCA_012518015.1 Synergistaceae bacterium | reverse complement strand
GCTCTTCACAGTTTGTGGCGAGTAAATTAATTGCCGAAGCTGTTCCGGCGTCTTTGATCGTGCTTACGGTGGCAGTGGTAAATTTGCGTCATATGCTTTACAGTGCTTCAGTTGCACCCTATGTGCAGGACCTTCCCTTTAGATGGAAAGCATTGCTGGCTTATCTTTTGACAGATGAAGCCTATGCAGTAGTTATAAATTATTATCAAAGACAGGAAGAACACCGCTATAGTCATTGGTATTTTTTAGGCGCCGGCCTTATCCTGTGGATTACTTGGCAGATGAGTACCGCTGCCGGCATCTTTATGGGTAAAGTACTCCCCCCAAGTTGGCCATTGGATTTTTTCCTTCCCCTAACCTTTATAGCCATCGTAGTCCCTTTTTTAAAGGATTGTCCCAGCGTTGCCGCTGCTGTTGCTGCGGGGGTTTCATCTTTGATTTTTTATAAACTTCCCTATAGATTAGGTTTAATTGCAGCTTCCTTGGTCGGCATAACTACTGGATTCGTTTCTGAACATTGGAGGAAAAAATAGCTATGAACGTATGGCTGGTCTTGCTTTTAGGGGGGATTTTGACATACTTGACGAGATTGTCTTTTATCTTTCTTTTAGGAATTTGGGAAATGCCCCCGTGGATGCAAGGGTGTTTGCGGTATGTGCCTCCGGCTGTAATGACAGCTTTGATATTTCCGGAGCTTTTTATACAATCGGAAAAGTTTTTTGTTTCCTTTGGAAACGTGCGGTTATTGGCGGGCATAACTGCCATAGTCACCGCACTTTTGACTAAAAGCATCCTTTTTACTATATTGGCGGGGATCCTTACCATGATGCTCTTTAATTTCTTAGTGTAAAGACGCAGTAAAAAATGAAGTGTTGTTCCTTCATCGAGGAGGTTGCGCACAATACAACCCATCGCGCGCGAAACTTTTAAACAGCTACTATTAGTTTCCTGCGTCATCATAATTTCAAAAGATAGCCGTTTCTTTTTAACCAATCTCTTTGTTTTTTATGATCGGGCATCAGCATTTTGACTTTATCCCAAAAAGATCTTCCATGGTTTCTTTCTTCCAGATGAACGAGTTCGTGGATGACGACGTAGTCCAGAACTGGCAAGGGAGCCATTACCAACCGCCAGGAAAAGTTCAAATTTCCCTTAGAAGAACACGAACCCCATCTTTTTTGAGCATTGGTTATGTTTATTTTGTTATATTTTAATCCCCGTTTCTTGGCGTAGAGATCGACCCTTTCGGAAATTTTTTCAAAGGCTTTGTCTTTATACCACTGTATAAATACTTCTTGCGCATGCGGAAGCGCATATCTTGAAAGATAAAATGCGCCTCCTAATTTCAACGGTTCACTTTGGTCTTCTACTATATTTAATTTGTAGTATCTGCCTAAATACAGAAACCCTTCCCCGTTGACGAATTCTTTTGGGGAAAGTTTTTGGTTTCTAGTAGAGGCCTCTTTTTGCTTTTTTTCGACCCAACGCCTGTGTTTCGAGACGATCTCAGCGATCGTCTCGTCATCAAGGTTAAAAGGAGCCCTGATGATCAATTTGGCATCGTCCGTCACGTACAAAGCTACCGTTTTTCTTTTCGTTCGGATTATTTTCTCGATCTGCACGTCCATGGGCTTCATTTTATTTTTCTCCATAAATGTGATAAGCAAGCTCGATCAATTTCTGCGCTATCTCGTTTCTTTTTTTGAACCAAGTTTTCTTAATACCCGTAACGTAAGGTTCAGACGATTCGCTTGCCATATAAATCATTTCAGGGGGTTGTGTTTTATTGCTGGGCTGTACGCTAATTAACAGGCGTGATATGATGTAGGACTTTAGCTGCCTCTGTTTTGTATAATTTTCCCAGAAGTCAACGACCTTGATTTCCCTTTTTGTGATTTCGATTACGTCTTTTGTTAAATCCACCAGAAAGTCTATGTCTTTCTTGCTCAGCTTTTCAATTGGTTTTTTACCGAACATTTCCCGCTTAAGGAGCCCGAAAAAGGGCATTTCCTTCCTGGGATCAAAGCCAAAGGTCTCTTCAGCGCTTCTGCCCCGTTTCATGGACTCCCTTATCTTTTCCAGTTCAAGGGCAAGGATTTCCCAGTTTTCTCTGTAGTCTCTAAGAATTCTATTCAATAAATCAGAAAATCTCTCGTAGAATTCAGGGTCTTCTTCGAAATGTGTGCTGATATGTTCTACTATGGCATATTTCAGCTCTTGCGCTTTAGCCTTGCTCGACCTCTGCTTTTTTATTTTTTCCATAAAATTGTCGTCAAAAAGGGGTGTAGGAGGTATTTTAGGATCAACGCCCTTCGATACCAGATATTCCTCGACTATTTCCCTTATCTTTCTGCTGGCGTCCCTTATACTGAGCCTGTCATCCCTGTACCTGTTTCTAGCCGATTCTTTAATAAAATTAAGAATTTTCAAGTCCGCAGCATATTTTAAGCCTTCCGGGTCAGGGAGGACGGCGTCCATGACCTTGTTAAATCGCCTCACGAGCATTATGAATTCGTTTCTCGTCTCCTCGTCGACCAAAAGATCTATGCATGCATTTAAATCATCGCGCCAGTTCTTTATGTGGTTCTTTTTAAAGAAATCGTCTATTTGACAACTGATATATCTTAATTCATCGATGCTTTGGGCCTTATCTTTGACCACCTGCGCAATTTCTTCTATATCTTCATCGGCGTAAATTGAAAGAGATTCCCTTAAATGCTTTAAGACCCCTACGTAATCTACTGCAAAGCCGCAAGTCTTATTTTTGTAAACCCTGTTTACCCTAGCTATGGCCTGCAGTAAATTATGACCCTTGATCACATTATCCAAATACATCACCTGCTCAACGGGGGCATCAAAGCCCGTGATGAGCATGCTCTGTACGACCAAAATGCAGACGTCGCCGGAAATACCGTCTTCGCCTGTTCTGTCGAAGGGAAGCTTAAAGCTTTGTATGATCCTATCATGCTTCCTTTCATCGGTGTAGGGTTGATATTCGGGGTCGTCATCGGGAGGTCCGGATATTACTACTTCTACTTTTATTTTTTCGAGCGCCTTTATGTCCTCGTTAGAGCCTTTCTTTTTCATTTCTTCTATCTTTTCTTTTAACGCCTCTTCGAGGGCTTTTTTATACCTTATGGCAGCAAGTCTAGAGACAGTGACGACCTGAGCCTTAAATCGATTAGGAAAGACATGGGTAATGTAGTGTTCTATCATGTCTCTTGCTTTGTCTTTTATGACGCTCTCGTTTTCTAAATAGGCCCTCCACGTGTACCTTCCCATAATTTTCGCCTTTTCATCGGCATCGATGATTGAAAAGACGTCCTCGAACTTCGCGTTTGCAGCTTCTTCGTCAGAAAGCTCTGCACTATGGATTCTACCCTCGTATACGATTTCAACGGTTACCTCGTCCTCGACGGCTTGCTTTATGCTGTATTTGTCAATATATTCCCCAAATGTCATCTCCGTTTTTTCGATGGGCGTTCCTGTATAGGCAATCCTTACAGCGTTTGGCAAGGCTCTTTTCAGGTTAGCGCCAAGCAATTTATATTGCGTCCTGTGCGCTTCGTCGATCATAACAAGAATGTTAGGCGATGTATTTAGCACGGGGAATTGAGTTTTAAGATCTCTTTCCTGAAATTTATGGACCATGCACATGACGAGATCCGGGGTATCTGTTTTTAAAAGCTTTTTTAGCTCCCGCGTGTTTCTTGCAAGGTGAACGGTAAATCCGACGCTTCTCGACGTGTCTCTCAGCTGTTTTTCGAGGTCTCTTCTGTCTGTTACAAAGATAATTTTAAAATTTCTGAATTCGGGGCTATGGTACATCTCCCTTACGGTGAACATCATCGTCAATGATTTTCCCGACCCCTGGGTGTGCCAGACGATTCCCTCTCTTTCTTCCGGAGTTTTGCCCTCCCTAAGCCTTTTTATTATTTTTTTAACGGCTCTAAACTGCTGGTATCTTGCCACAACTTTGATGATGCCGCCCTTTGAGTCTTCCTTAAAAATTGTATAAGTATGAAGGATGTCCAAGAAGTTGTCTTTTGAGAGCATCCCCTGAACCAGGACCTGTTGGCTTGTGATGTTTCCTTTTGAATTTATGTCTGATAAAGCATAAGGGTAAGGATCTTTCCACTCGACGAAGTAATCGTAATCAGCGGTGATGGTGCCATATTTTGCAACTTGGTTGGACGTCGAGATCGTAAAAAAGTTATACCAAAAAAGCTTTTCATTTCCTTCCTTTATTCCTCTTCTGTTGGAGTATCTTAAGAGCCGAGTGATTCCCTCCGCAATCGGGTCTGCTGTTGTAGGCGACTTGCACTCGACGACGACCAAAGGCAGGCCGTTTACGAATAATACTATATCCGGTATTATGTGCTTCTCTGTGCCGGGGATGTTTACCTTAAACTGCGAGATGGCGATGAAAGAATTGTTTTTGGGATTGCTGAAATCTATGAATTTGACCGTTGGGCTTTTTTCGCCTGTCCTTCGGTTTTCGGATACCGAAGTGTTTTCAACGAGAAGATCGTGTATTTCGTTGTTGGCTTCCAGGAGGAAATTTGCAGTCGGCGTAGTTATCCTTCTTACGACCTCGTTTATCTGGTCTTCTTCGATCCAGGGGTTTATTTTCTCAATGGATTTTCTTAAAACGTCTTCAAGAATTATATCCCTGAAGCTTTCCCGTAAATGCGAGCATTCGTCATATAGGGGATCAAAGGACGGGCCAAAAGATTTAATTTCCCTTAGGTCCTGCGGGTCGCCACTATTTTGCTTATAAACATCCCAACCGAGCCCTAAAAGTTGGGCGAGGAAAGGATTTTCCACGTAATATTCTTCATCAAGCCTTTGGTACATCTTTAAGTCTCCTTGATTAAATGGTTAACTCGGACTTCTCCGGTCAACAAGTCCTGCATTAACCCTTGTTTTATCCTTTCAAGTTTTACTTTATACTGCTCTTCTTTTTCGATTACTTCGTCAATTTGAGATAGTACTGAGGCGATGCGATGTTGTTCGGGGAGGGGTGGGAGAGGAAGCTGTAAGCATTTCATTTTTTCTATTGTTAAAGCGTTTTGACTAGTGCCTATTATCATAACATCCCTTTGTTTTGTAAAAACTGGCTCAAAAGCATGAAATAAAAATTCTACATCAATCATCGACTCATCTGGGTCCTTTATCCATAGCAAGTTCCCGTCTTTAAAGTAGAATTTACAATCCTCTTCTTTGATAATATATATAATTCCTAATGTTCCTACGGCAGTAATTAAAACATCACCCTTTTTAGGTACGCCGTATTTCAGTTCTATTTGTTTATATTTGTCCTCTGGAATGAAAAGTACCTTTTTTACATCTAAATTCTGTGCCTTTTCAATGATTTCCTTAGATCTATAGAAAGGTATCCCTTCTTCGACATATTCTTTGAAATATACCCTCTTGCTTGATGTAATTTCTCCAATTGTTCCTAATTTCGCCACTTCCCACTCCTCTGGTAACCTGCCAAGTGGCGAGTCCTTGAATTTGTGCGTCTCTTCGCTTCTTATCTGACCCTTTTCGTCTATGCCTTTGGTCAGCAAATCCTGCATCAGGCCCTGTTTTATTCTCCTGTATTTTTCGATTATGGCATCGGTTTTTTCTATGGCTTTGTCTGCAGTTTCAAGGATTTCTGCTATTTTGCGTTGTTCAGTAAGAGGAGGAATTGCTATATTTATCGAATGCACACTGCTTCTATTTAAACCAGGTACAGCACTATGTGAATTCATTTCATCAAGGCGCAGTGTAAGTAAAAAATAATACATATATTTTATATCTATTTCTTTTTTTGGACTAACATAATAAGTTGTGTCTATTGGAAAAAAATCCAGGGGGGAATATTTTATTTCACCAACGCTTCCTTTTCGACCTATAATGATTCCTGGACCTTTAACCAAATATTCATTATGGTAACCTACGATGCCATTTGAACCGTAAACGGGGATATTGCCATTTTTTCTGTCCTGCTCTATTAGTCCTTTTCCGTAATGTAATTCTATAATATCTATCAGCTTACATTCTTTCCACCCTTCCGGAAGTTTTTTCAATATTTCATCCCCCATAAAAACATAAACATTTCATTACTTGACTTACCCTTTACTATAAGCATACCTGTTTTTCATTCAAGATGCAGTCCTTACCGTTTGTGCAATTAATGTGCAATTGTACAAAAGGACCCTGCTCCCCTTTTCCCGCTTTCTTCTACAATCTTTCTTTTTACAAGTTCTTTTAGATCTGCGGAGGCTGTATTTCTGGAGCAGTTATTTATTTTTGATACTCCTTGTTAGTAATCCGGCCATTTTTCTTTGCATACACAACTGCTTTAATTTGTCTTTCATGCAGCCCCAAATTTCTTAGGTATTCTTCCGTGTAAATATCTTTCATGAACATAAGCTCGAATTCCGGTTGAGGTCTATTCCTACTGCTTCTTTGTCATTGCTAACGCCAACAATTAGTACGCCGCCAGCAGCATTTGCAAAGGCCGATATCGTTTTCATGACGCCGTCGTTAAATTTTTCCTTGAACTCCAGCCTGCTGCCTTCCTCTTCTTCGAACAGTTCTAAAATTTAGCTTTCATACATTGTAATATCCCAACTTCTCAAGAAATTCGTCCAGCTTCTTTGTTTCTTCGTCCCTTTCCTCCTTTAGCGTAGCAAGAGAAACCTTGTATTTATCCCATAAGTTCTCAAAGATCTTTATGATCTCCTTTTTCTCTGCATTGAGGTGCCGGTTAAGTTGTTCTTCTACGATATCGTAGAATTTCTCGAGCAATAAGCCCTTGGCCTCGGATTCCGTGAGTGAGTTTCTTTTTCTGTCGATTTTCCCCTCTTTAACTTTCACCTGTTGGCCAGTATTCTTGTCTTTTCTATATATTCCCTCGAGTTCTTCTGTTTTTGATTTTAGTTTCCTCTGCCATTTGCTTAATTCCTTATTTCTATCGTCGATTTTTTCGTGAAGTTGCCACATCTCCCGGATCATCTTTTTAGTCATATCAGATAGG
>JAAYTM010000088.1 GCA_012518015.1 Synergistaceae bacterium | reverse complement strand
TATAGCTTCTATTATTGTGGATTTTTTGCTAGGTGATATGTAACATGAAATATTCTGTTGATGAAATAACTTGGGCTGCGCAGTTGGCGAGTATTGTTGAAGTATGCTCGGAAAAACCGGGTAACGTGCATATAAACCAATCTTTTGGGGATGCAAATCCCTTCGATTTTTTTGCGGGAGCAGTGTCGATAGGGCCGGTCTTTCAACGTGTCAAGGATCTTTCCGTGGGAGATATTGTTTTAAAGGGCGTAGAAAGCAGATCGAAACTTTCCTCTACGAATGTCAACTTGGGCATCTTATTGCTTTTGGCACCCTTAGCTAAGGCGTCGGTCAAATGCGAAAGCGGATCCGGGACTCCTGCGATCAAAGATTCGTTAAAAGATGTCCTCGATGAACTATCAGAAGACGATGCCGTCGCGGTTTTCAGGGCCATAAGATTGTCTAATGCTGGGGGGATTGGTCATGTAGATCGATATGATGTTAGAGAAGATCCTCAGGGGATCACATTGCTCGATGCCATGTATTTGGCGCAAGAACGTGATTCAATCGCAAAGGAATACGTGACAAACTTTGCGATCACATTTGAAGTTTCGTTGCCTTCACTCAAAGATACATTAGGCAGAGGGACTACTCTGCGTGATGCTATTTTGCATACATATTTAGTAATTTTGGCAGAAATACCAGATACCTTGATAGCGCGCAAGTTGGGTTTCGGTGAGGCATTTGAGGTTTCCAAAAAAGCCTTTGAGGCAATAAAGAGGGGTAGCATCTTTACCCTATCAGGTCGCGAGGCTATTAAAGATCTCGATTGCTACCTTCGCGATGAAAAACATGCAAGAAATCCCGGCACTACCGCTGATTTGACTGTCTCTGGCTTGTTTTTGTTTTTCCTTGATTCCATCCGTTGTGGAACAGTTTCATCGTATCTCGGGCGTTGGTGAGCTTCATTGCTGCTAGCAGTCCAGCCTTACCATAAATTGTTTACCACCATATTCCCTCAAGCTGTTTTCATCGGCACTTTCGCGGCGTTTAGCTAGTTGGGTAAATTTAACCATCGAGCTCGTATCACCAGATACTGCGTTTGGGTGGTGTCTATTTATTTCCCAACGCAAAATTGACTAAAAATCGCATGGATGAGGTCTTCGTCGAAGTTTCGCCCAAGCAATCTATCGAGATAGTATCTAGCTTCGTATAAATTAGAGGCCACTAGTTCCTCAGGTTCGCCCATATTGATAGACGCAATCGCATTATCCACGCAGGACAGGACGTTTTTTAGCATTTCTATTTGTCTTGCAGTTGCATTAAACCCTTCATTTATGGCTGAATGTTTGATTAATTTATTCACCAAGCGTTCCTTCAGTTTTTCTATAGCGAGCTTATCGAATGCTGAGAGCACCGTTATCTCGCTGTCCGGTGCGATCTCCCTTAAATCGTCAGGAGAGACGATCTGAGGAATATCGGCTTTATTGATTGCTATTATGTGGGGATGGGTTTTTAATTCCTCTGCCAAGTTAATATCATCTTGAGTAAGCGCTTCACTACCATCGATGATCCATAATCTTAAGTCAGCTTCTCTAAAGGCCTTTTGGGCCATGCTGACTCCTATCGTCTCCACGACGTCATTAGTGGCCCTTAAGCCTGCCGTATCCATAAAAATTATCGGTATCCCTTTATAAACTATCATCCCCTCGATGACATCTCTCGTCGTTCCTGGTATGGGCGTTACTATAGCTCGTGCTTCTTCGAGTAAGGCATTAAATATGGACGATTTCCCCACATTTGGTCGTCCCACGATGGCGACTTTGATCCCGTCCCTCAAAACTTTGCCGACATTGCAGCGAGATATTAATCTTTTGAGATTTGTTGAGATTTGATTTAGCTTTTTTAATACCTCATCGGATGGTAAAAAAGGTATATCCTCTTCGGGAAAGTCCAAATTCGCCTCGAGATTGGCCGATAGATTAAGTAATAAATCGTATATCTCAGCAATCTTAATTGACAGTTCGCCGCGAAGGGTTCTCGCGGCGGCACGAAGTGCTTCGTCACTTTTGGCCCTGATTATGCCTAACACTGCCTCAGCTTGAGTTAAATCTATCCTGCCGTTTAGAAAAGCCCTTTGAGTGAATTCCCCGGGTTCGGCAAGGCGGGCCCCCTGGTCGATCAAGAGCTCCAGGCATTTTGATGCCACGAGAAGCCCCCCATGGCAATGTATTTCTACCACATCTTCGCCGGTGTAGCTTTTGGGCGCGCGAAACCACACGCCCAGCACTTCATCTAGGTGGTCACCGTTTTCGTTCACTAAGAAACCGTTTCTCATGTACCTTGGGGGTGTTTCCTTCAATGGCTTAATTCCTTTAAATACCTTTTCCGCAAAATCTAACGCCTGGGGGCCGGAAAGCCGTACTATCGCTATTCCGGCCTCCCCCCAAGCAGTAGATATGGAAGCAATTGTATCGTTATAGTTCAAGAAATACTTTTCTAACGCCAATCGCTACGCCCTTTTCGTTTTGGTGGTTTTAATGTCATTATATCTCAATATCTCGCATCATAAGGCAGTAATAACTAAGGAGTGTTTTGATACACACTAAGATTTTAGAAGTTCTTGCATAGCCTCTCCCAAACGTCTGATTCCTTCGTCCATATCTTTGGGGGATGCGAAGGTAAAACACATTCGCAAAGAACGTTCTCCGCCGTTTTGGTTTGGGTAGAATGATTCGCCGGGCACGAAAGCGACCTTTTTCTCCAAGGCCTTTTCATATAGATCCGATGTTTTTATCGTTTTCATCTCAAGCCAGTAGAAAAAGCCGCCTCCTGGTTTTACCCATGAAACTTCATCCAGTGGGAGATGTTTTTTTAGGCATTCTTCCATGTTGTCTCTCTTTTTGCGATAATGGTCCACTATATGAGGCAGGTAGTCATCTAAATGACCTTTCCTGCAATACTCATAAACTAGAGCCTGGGCCACAACGCTCGTACACAAGTCTGTGCCTTGCTTAAAAATGGCCATCTTTCTAATAAGCTCTTTATTGCCCACCACCCAGGCTACACGTGTGCCAGGCGCCAAAATCTTTGAAAAAGTGCAAGCGTGTACGACCAGGCCTGATTGGTCTAAGGAAAAGAGCGTTGGCAAATCTTCTCCCTCAAAGCGGATGTAAGCATAAGGGTCATCTTCTAAAACGACGATTTCGTATTTACTCGCGATTTCGACCAGTTTCTTTCGCCTTTCTAAAGACATGGTACATCCCAGAGGATTGTGGAAGTTTGGGATCGTGTATATAAATTTGATGCGTTTGCCCTGAGATAGTGCATTTTCTATCATTTCAGGGAGCTGATCCACCAACATGCCATCAGCGTCGCAAGGTATGGTCAGGAATTGAGCGCCATGGTTGTGCATTGTCAAGGTTGTTCCGACAAAGGTTGGTTCCTCAGTTATTACCAAATCACCTTCATCTATTAGGGTCCAACAGAGCAAATCTACCACCTGCGTAGAGCCTGTAGTTATCAGGAGCTCGTCTTGCGAGATCGATCTGCCCATCCTGGGAGCAATCCAAGAGCAAAGGAAATCTTTGAGGGGTGTGTAGCCCTCCGTGGTTCCATATTGAAGCACATCTTTGCCCTGCTCTTTGAGTATGCTGGCAGATTCGTAAAACAAATCCACAGGAAATGATTCAGGATCGGGATTACCACCGGCAAACGATATCATGCCTGGTTGCCTGGTAGCATGCAACATTTCCCTTATCGGAGAAGGCCTTAAACTGCTTACCTTTTCGCTATACAACTTATCCCAAGCGCTCATACCTTTTTCGCCTCCTAATTTTATCGTTCCTGCCTAAAAAGTTACTAATATTATAGCATGCAATCTAGTGATCGTCCAAAGCGTTCAATTGGGTCCAAGATGGTGTAAAATAACATAAATAATATTAGAACGGTTACGGGGGTGTTTACTAATTGATGAAGCGAATGGACTTGTTGAGTGAGCTGGTAGTGGAAAACCAGACGAAAATGGTTTTGCTGGTGATAGATGGGTTGGGGGGTTTGCCAGGAGAGGATGGTAAAACTGAGCTTGAGGCGGCCCTGACGCCAAATTTTGATAAGTTGGCAACCAAGGGCGAAACAGGCTTATTGCAAATGGTTGATCCAGGCATTACCCCAGGCAGCGGTCCGGGACATTTGGCTTTGTTTGGATATGACCCTTTAGAATTTCGCATTGGACGTGGAATACTCGAGGCATTAGGCGTAGGAGCTCAAGTGGAGTCGCAGGATGTATGTGCCAGGGGTAATTTTGCAACTTTAAGCCCCGACGATGTGGTGTTAGATAGAAGGGCAGGTCGCATTTCGACGGAAAGGAACAAAGAACTGATATCCTTTCTTTCAGAGAACATTAAGGAAATAAGAGGAGTTAAGGTAAGATTATATTCGGGAGAAGAACATAGGTTTGTCGTTGTATTTTCCGGGGACGGTTTGTCGGAAGAAGTTGAGGATGCCGATCCTCAAAAGAACGGCTTGCCGATGAAGTGGGCAGCTGCTACCTCCTCGAGGGGAAATTTAACGGCCACCATTGCCAACGAGTTCATCAAAAGGGTTAGAGACTTATTGATCAATGAAAAACAGGCTAACGGTTGTTTATTGAGGGGATTCTCTCAAGCGCCACACATGCCTTTACTGCCGCAGTTGTATAAGATCAAACCTGTCGCCATTGCAAACTATCCTATGTATAAAGGAATAGCTCGATTGGTGGGCATGGATGTAGTCGATGCAGGGCAAAATCTTGAAGGGCTTTTTGAGACGCTTCCCTCGAAGTGGGATGAGTACGATTTCTTTTACGTTCACGTGAAGTATACAGATAGCTACGGCGAGGATGGCAATTATGACGCCAAAAAGGAAGTCATTGAGAAGGTCGACTCCTTAATGCCCAAGGTGCTAGAATTGAATCCTGATGTGTTGGTAATTACGAGCGATCATAGCACGCCTTGTCAGCTAAAAAACCATTCTTGGCATCCAGTGCCGGTGCTGCTTTTTAGTCCCTTTACTCGACCAGGTAGTTGCTCCACCTTTGGCGAAAGAGATTGTGCTACGGGCCTGCTTGGAGTAATGCCTGCCTATCACTTGATGGGCTTGATGCTGGCCCATGGATTAAGGTTATCAAAATATGGGGCATAAAACACGTCTATAACCGGCTGCAAAAGGAAGTTGGCACAGGCTAGACTGCTTCAGATGGGATGTCCCAAAGTTAATCGCGATGTGTGCTAGTTGTGCCAATAATGTTGTAATTGTTGCCGTTATGAAAGGTGAAGACCATGGGAAACACGTGGGTAGTGGATAAAGATTTTGATGGCGTTAGGCTTGATAGGTTTTTAAGAAAAAAATACACACAAGTTCCTTTGAGTGCCATCATGCGTGCTATTAGGACTGGCGAAGTTACCGTAAACGGGAAGAAGGCTTCCCCCTCCTATCGTTTATGTGAGAAAGACCAAATTTCCGTTCCCTTTGAGGACCCAAAGCCAAAAGAACCTTCTATGAAACCGAGCGACAAGTTCCTAGAGGTGCTATTTATGGACGAAAACATTTTAGTGGTAAACAAACCTTCCGACCTTCTAAGCCAACCTGCGTCAGGTGGGGACGATTCAGTAGTAAATAGAGCGATGAGCTTAGCAAATAAAACGGACAAAGATTTTATTCCTACACCAGTGCACCGTCTGGATAGGAATGTGTCAGGGGTTATGTTGCTTGCCTTAAATATACAGTCTCTGCGAGCATTGACGGGATTGTTTAGAGAAAGAAAGATTATAAAAAGATATTTGGCCGTGGTGAAAGGTCCTTTGGAAGGCGAAGGAATAGTTGATGTCTCGCTAAATAAAGATAAACATTCTTTTAAAGCAAGGACTAAATACACAAAAGGGAAGAGATCGATTACTCGATATAGAGCTTTACGTGTGAGTAGTGACGCTTCTTTGGTAGAGCTAGAATTGATCACTGGAAGGTTCCATCAATTGAGAGCACATTTATCGCATATCGGGCATCCAATTATAGGAGACGTGAAATATGGTGGCAGAAAAAAGGAAGCGCCAAGGCCAATGTTGCACGCGTATGTGATAGAATTCACGAGCAAAGATCATTATCTTGGCTATTTATTCGGGAAAAAATTCACAGCACCCATGCCGATCGATATGATAGAAATTGTGAACTTCTTCAAACTTTGACCTTAACATACCATCATGGGTATGTTATAATCTGATTGGCATCGGAATAAAATGGGTGGAGGTGAATTTCATGGAAATGACAGAAAAAAATTTGAGCATTTCTTTAACAGAAGCAGCGCGCAAAAAGTTCTCAGAACTAGGAAACGAGGGGCACATTGTAGTTCAAAGGATCGGAAGAGGCTGAGCGTCATATTATGCAGCCCTCGTTGAGGGCGGGAAGCCACAGAGTGTAGAAGATTACGTTCAGATTGCGGATGGGGATGCTGTTTTGTGGGTCCCTAAAGGAATGGCCTTTCTGGACGATAGGATCGATATAGATGTTATGCGTTCAATTTGGGGGTCAAGGTTAGTCGTTAAATCTGTTGCTTCTTCCGAATCCAAATGTCGCGGTAATTAAATTAAGTGAAATTACTAAGGTTAGGTTCGCTACTTTCGGTGGGTATGGTAAACTTTAAGCATGAGCGAAAACAAAAGCGTTTCCATACC
>JAAYTM010000015.1 GCA_012518015.1 Synergistaceae bacterium | reverse complement strand
CAAGACCGTCTTGACGGAAAAACAGATACTACCAAAGGGTTAAAGGCATTGGACAAATATACTGTCCAGATCACTTTAAGCCAGCCTTTTGCACCCTTTTTGTCCGTCATGGCCAGCCCGCAAGCGAGCATTTTTAATCGCAAATTCACCGAAAAAGCCGGAGATCAATTTGGCCTCACCGCGAAAACAACTTGTGGAACGGGACCTTTTATAATGAAGGAGTACGTGCTGAACGATCATGTAACGCTGGTGGCCAACGATAAATATTATCGCGGGCGTCCAGAGCTGGACAGGATATTTGTCAGGGTTGTAACTGACCCGGAGACCATGAGGATGCTTTTTGAGGCCGGCGAAATCGACATCTTCGATTGCGACTATGCCTTTTCCCAGATTCCCTATTTTCTTGAGAACCCAAAATGGAAGGATCGAGTCGTGAGCGGTCCAAGGGTTGGGATATATTACATGTGCATCAATCAAAAAAAGGAACCTTTCGGAGACGTAAGGGTACGCAAAGCCCTTCAAATGGCCATCGACAGACAAATGATTTTAGACACCTTGTTTTATGGACGCGGCACTTTAGCTCACGGCGTCATGCCAAAGGGGCTAATAGGGTACAATCCGGATCTTGAGCCAATCGTCTATGACCCGAAGAAGGCAAAGGAGCTTTTAGCCGAAGCAGGATACCCCGACGGAGTGGATATGACCTTAGTCCAAGTGAGCACCTGGGGACAGACTTGGGCTAAAATGAACGAGCTCGTGCAAGCGATGGTTAAAGAAGCGGGCTTTCGAGTCAAGATCAGCCAGGTCGATGAATCGACATACTATGCCGTGAGAAAAACAGGCGATTCGGATCACTACATGCAGGTATGGTCAGCTGATTTTAACGATCCCGATAACTTCTTCTACACTTTTTTTAGCAAATCCGGAACTGTAGTACGTTCATTTAACAACAACGATCCTGAGGTATTTGAGGCTTTGGATCGCGCGAGGACCATAACCGATCAGAAGGAGCGCATAGCTCTTTATCGCGAACTTGAAAAAAAGATCGTCCACGATCAGGCAGCATGGGTGCCCTTTTTCAATATAGAACACCTATACGTGCTTGCACCCAGGGTGAAGAAATTCGTCGTTCCGTGGAACGGCTGGAGCGACATGTCGTATTACGAAACGAATGTCGAATGATGTCGATTAAGGTGCCCGGTGCCGTGTTGCAGAAAGAGTAAACGAAAGTCAATAGGGCAAATAGGGTTTTTGGCACCTGATGGGTGATGATAAATCAGAGAATGAAACGATATCTTAAAAAAGTGATATAGGGTTTCCCTCAAAAAAGACGGGTTCCCACACAACGTTAATTTAGCGGCACAACGTTAACGAATGTTATGGTGTGTCTTTTAGCTAGAGCTACCTAAAGACTTCTTTTAAGACCTGTAAACCTGTTTCTTTGACGATAAAGCCTGGTTATTCGTTTTCGATGCTTTGATCAATATCACAGTAAGAAAGGTGATTTATGAGGTGTGGAAATATATATTGAACAGACTGCTCATATCGATCCCTATTCTCTTGTGCGTGACTTTTCTCGTATTTATATTGCTGAACGTAGTCCCGGGCGATCCGGTGGCTTTGATGATGAAGGAAAAGGTCAGCGCCGACGTCGTAGCGAGGGTCCGTGCCCAGATGCACTTGGACGACCCGTGGATAATAAGATATTTCAGGTTTTTGTGGGGATTGTTACACGGAGACTTGGGCACGTCCTATAAATTGCAGCGTTCCGTGACTGATTTGATCCTTCAGGCATTTCCCAGGACGATGGTATTGGCCTTTTCCGCTGCTTTGGTCTCATGGATCGTAGGTATCCCTGCTGGCATTTTATCCGCCATAAGGCAGTACTCGGTGACTGACTACTTTTTCATGGGATTTTCCCTTGCCGGCGTATCCATGCCCGTATTTTGGTCCGCCCTATTGTTTCAGTACGTCTTTGCCCTAAAACTGGGGTGGTTGCCGGTAGCGGGCTTTTATGGCTGGCGATACGTCATCATGCCTGCCATTGTCCTTGGGTGGAGTTCCGCCGGCCTTATTGCAAGGCTTACCAGGTCGAGCTTGCTAGACGTAATGCGTAACGACTACATCAGAACGGCAAGATCAAAGGGGGCCAGGGAGCTAGCCGTCATTACCGGACATGCCCTTAAAAACGCCTTACTGCCGGTAGTAACGATAATGGCAATACAGGTGGCGAGCTTGCTTTCCGGAGCCGTAATTACAGAAAGCGTGTTCGGAATCCCTGGGGTCGGCAGAGTCGCGGTCGATGCCATTAAAAGCAGGGATATGCCGTTGCTTCAAGGTTCTGTCCTTTTTGCCACGATTCTCGTCATCCTGGGAAATTTGGTGGCCGATATCTTGTATTCTCTCTTAGATCCTCGCATAAGGCTGGAGAAGTAGGGCAAAGCCATGGAAAAAGAGAAACTATTAGCACACGAAACCCTCTTTGCAGATATAATCCGAGCTTTTAAAGAAAACAAGACTGCTTTATTTGGCCTGATTGTAGTGGTTATTTTGGTTGTTTTAGCCATATTTGCACCTTATGTTACGCCTTACGATCCTTACGAGATTGACCTTAACAATCGTTTCTCAAAACCTTCATTAAATCATTGGTTTGGAACGGATATGTTTGGCCGAGACCTCTTTACTCGAGTAATCTACGGTGCCAGGATCTCGCTTGCCATTGGCCTGATACCGAGCCTCATAGCCGTTTCCATCGGAGCGATACTAGGAGTGGTAAGCGGGTACATAGGAGGTCGGCTTGGTTATTGGGTGATGAGAATGGCCGATGTGGTGATGGCCTTTCCCTCGCTTCTTTTAGCAATCGTAGTTATGTATACCTTAGGAGCCACCTTGTTTAACCTGTTTATCGCGTTGAGCGTGGTCGGATGGGCAGGCGCAGCTAGGGTCGTGAGGTCACAGGCATTGTCGATAAGGGAAAAGGAGTTTATCGAGGCAGCCAAGGCAATAGGAGTTAAAGACATTAAAATAATGGCAAGACACGTATTCCCAAATTGTCTGCCCTCGCTGATGGTTTTATTTACGATGAACATCCCTGATGCGATTCTTTCGGAGGCCAGCTTGAGTTTCTTGGGTGTGGGTGCCCAACCTCCTACTCCGAGTTGGGGGCTCCTTGTATCAAACGGAAAGGAGTTCCTTTTTTCTGCTCCCTGGGTGGCGATACTCCCTGGCGTCGCCATATTTATAACAGTACTGGCCTTTAACTTTATTGGGGATGGCTTGCGTGATGCCATTGATCCCTATCTTAAAGGTTGAAGAAATGGAGCTAGCGACGTGCAAGATAACCTGTTAAAAATTAAAAACCTCAGGACATACTTTTTCACCAGAAGGGGCATCGTGAAAGCCGTCGATGGCGTGGATATGGAGGCAAAAAAAGGAAAGCTCACCGCGCTGGTCGGGGAATCAGGTTGTGGCAAGAGCGTAACAGGCCTTTCAATAATGGGCCTGATTCCTTCGCCGGTCGGCAAGATCGTAGAGGGGGAAATTCTCTTCGAGGGCAATGACCTGGCTAAATTAAACTATAAAGAAATGGTCGATTTGCGCGGCAAGGATATTTCGATGATTTTTCAGGAGCCCATGACTTCCTTGAACCCTGTATTGACTATAGGCCGTCAAGTGGGAGAACCGCTTCGCATTCATTCCTCTTTATCCCCGGAGGAGATAAATGAACGCGTCTTGTCAATTTTAGATCTGGTTGGAATTCCCGAACCGCACTCCAGGTTGAAGTCTTACCCTCATCAACTGTCGGGCGGGATGAGACAAAGGGTCATGATCGCCATGGCCTTGATATGTAGGCCTAAGCTTCTAATTGCCGATGAGCCGACGACGGCTTTAGATGTGACCATACAAGCTCAGATATTGGACTTGATGCTCGAACTTATGAAAAAAATAAATACGTCCATAATACTAATCACTCACGACTTAGGCGTAGTTGCAGAGGTTTGCGACGAGGTTAACGTCATGTATGCCGGAAAGATCGTCGAAAAGGGCGATGTCTTCAGCATATTTGATAACCCGTCTCATCCCTACACATGGGGATTGCTTCGGTCGATACCAAGGATAGAAAAAAAGGGGAAAGCAAAGAAACTTTACACTATAAAGGGCATGGTCCCAAATTTAATTGACCCGCCTCCGGGATGTCGATTCGCCGATCGCTGCGATAAGGCTAGGGGCATTTGCTGTGAGGAAGAACCACCCTTTACTACAATAGAGGAAGGACACTTTGTTAAATGTTGGCTTTTTGCTTGAAACCCAGACATATTGAGGACAACTAGAGCTATGGAAAAGGCGCTTATAAGCACGAAGAACCTGACGAAAATTTTTTCCCTTTCGACCGGGCCTTTGGGTAGGAAGAAGGTATTTGTGCACGCCGTTGAAGATGTAAATATAGATATAGCAAGTAGGGAAACCTTTGCTCTTGTGGGAGAGTCCGGTTGCGGCAAGACAACCCTTGGGAGGCTCTTGCTTCGCCTCATCGAGCCCACAAAGGGCGAAGTGCTCTTTAAGGGGGAAGACATCTTTTCGCTGGATGAGGAACAAATGCGATCCCTGAGGCGCGACATGCAGATCATATTTCAGGACCCCTATGCTTCGTTGGATCCGAGGATGAGGATCCTTGATATACTGGCTGAACCGCTGAAAACCCATAATAAAGGCATAAGCAAGAAAGAAATTGTTGACAGGGTTAAGGAACTGCTTTCCGTGGTGGGGTTGCAGGACTTTGTTATGTCGGGCTTTCCACATCAATTTAGCGGTGGACAGCGCCAAAGGATCGGTATTGCTCGAGCGTTGGCCTTAAACCCCGAATTTATAGTATGTGACGAGGCCGTATCTGCACTTGATGTCTCGATTAGGGCCCAAATCTTGAACCTTTTAATAGATTTAAAGGAGCGTTTTAACTTGACGTTGCTGTTCATCACTCATGATTTGAGCGTCGTGAGCTTTCTATCCGATAGGATTGGGGTGATGTACCTGGGCAAGTGCGTAGAGATCGGTCCGACAGCGGATATATTTGATCATCCTCTTCATCCTTATACATTATTTCTTTTGTCTGCCGTGCCGGTGCCTGATCCTCACGCAAGAGATAGAGCGAAGCTCATTCTAAAAGGAGATATACCAAGTCCTATTAATGTGCCATCGGGGTGTAGGTTTCATGCCCGATGTCCCTATCTCAGGGACGTATGCGTAAGCGAGGAACCGCAGATGCAATATATTGGAAACAGAGGGTTTGCCTGTCATTTCCCGCTTTATTAAAATCGATGAGGAGATGTGAAGATAATGAGAAAGGTTAAGGCACTGCATCCAGGCGATACGATTGGTTTGATCGCGCCCTCAAGCCCGGCTCCCTTGGATGACTTAGAAAAAGCCGTTGCAGCGATAACCGATCTGGGTTTTAACGTCAAGGTTGGCGCAAGCTGCTATGAATCCTACGGTTACATGGCAGGCCCCGAAGAAATTCGAGCCCAAGATATACACGCAATGTTCAACGACCCGAAGATAAACGGAATATTTTGCGTTAGAGGCGGCGATGGAGCCATCCGTCTGCCGAGGTTAATCGACATGGGACTTATCTCTAAAAACCACAAAGTTTTCTTAGGATACAGCGACATCACCATTCTTCATTTGATGTTCAACTTACATGGCCAATTTTGTACATTCCATGGCCCCATGCCTTCGACTGACATGATAAAAGACAGCTTTCACGGTTACGAAAAAGACCACCTTTTGAAGGCGATTTGTGACGATGAGCCGATAGGGGAATTAAAGCCTTACGATGGCGCTCCTCCCTTGCAAACCCTGGTCGGAGGTACAGCGGACGGGAGAGTAATAGGCGGGAATATGAGCTTGATCTGCGCCCTAATGGGAACGCCATGGGAGATAGACACCAAGAATCGCATTCTGATACTTGAAGACATAGACGAACCACTTTACAAGATAGACCGCATGTTGACCCAACTGTTGTTGGGAGGCAAGCTTGAAGCCGCCTCAGGAATAGTGCTGGGGCAGTTTACGAACGTAACTCACAAGGACCCTGAAAGGACTTTTACTTTAGACAAGATATTTGAAGACGTAGTGGCAAAAGCAGGCAAGCCCACGTTAATATACGGGTATTTCGGTCACGGCGAGAAAAAGGTCACCTTACCGCTAGGTGCTCGAGCAGTGATCGATGGTGCCAATTCGTCCTTTACGATCGTAGAATCCGGCGTCGTAAAGGAATAGTAAACGCAAATAAGAACTACCGATAGCGTTGCCGTCGTAGACTCGCTAAAGATAATCCAAATGTCACTTTTAGGTGTAAGCTATTGTAATAGAATTAATCAAGGAGGGTTATTTCATGGATCTCATTCATTTCATCGATCCGGAGCTCGCCGCTGCAATAGAAGGGGAAAAGGAACGGCAAAACCTGACGATTGAGCTCATCGCCTCAGAAAACTTCGTGCCCGAAGTTATACTTGAAGCTCAGGGGTCATTGTTGACCAACAAGTACGCCGAGGGTTACCCCGGCAGGCGTTATCACGGAGGATGTCAATTTATAGACATCGTAGAAAGCCTAGCGATCGAGCGTGCCAAAAAGCTGTTTGGTGCTGAGCATGCCAACGTACAGCCCCATTCGGGCGTCAACGCAAACCTTGCAGTATTCATGGCAGTGCTTAATCCCGGCGATAAAATACTTGGCATGAACCTAAGCCACGGAGGACATCTGTCTCATGGAGCTTCCGTCAGCATTTCAGGTAAGTTTTTTGAGTCCCATAGCTACGGTGTAGACAAAGAAACTGGGTTAATAAATTATGACGAAGTAGAACGTATCGCCTGCGAGGTAAAACCAAAGCTAATAATCGCAGGAGCAAGCGCCTACTCCAGGATCATAGACTTCAAGCGCTTCTCGCAAATCGCAAACAAAGTAGGAGCTTATCTCATGGTCGATATGGCCCATATAGCAGGTTTAGTCGCTGCGGGAGCCCATCCTTCCCCGATCCCTTACGCCGATTTCGTAACCTTTACTACCACCAAGACCCTACGTGGAGCCCGTGGGGGAAATATATTATGCAAAAAAGAATTCGCCGAAAGTATCGATAAGGCCATCTTCCCAGGGATCCAGGGAGGACCCATCCCTCAGATAATCGCCGCCAAGGCGCTCACCTTTAAACTGGCAATGACCGACGAATTTAAAGCCTACGGTGCCCAGGTCGTCAAAAACGCCAAAGTCATGGCAGAAGTTCTAAAATGTAACGGATTTGATATAGTCTCAGGAGGTACAGATAATCACCTAATGCTGGTTGACCTCAGGAGCAAGAAAATGACGGGCGCTCAGGCTGAGAGCAAGCTCGAAGAAGTGGGCGTAACAGTCAACAAAAACATGATTCCCTATGACCCAGAAAAGCCAACTGTCACGAGCGGAATTCGCATAGGCCTTGCCGCCGTCACCAGCAGAGGATTTGACGAAGATGACACCAAAAGGGTGGCCAACCTTGTCGCAAAAGTGCTAGATAACGAAGATGAGCCACAACTCGCACGCTTTAAGCGAGAAGTACGCGAGTTGTGCATGGCCCATCCAATTTACATGACCAAAACGGAACTTGCCTCGCGATCGGACAACTTGCCATAAAGGGGGTAGTTAAAATGTACGCTGATGAAGTGTTGAGCTTCAGCAAGTCCTTGTCGGAGGAACTAAAAAATTTACGAAGGGATTTTCATCAATATCCCGAGCTCAGCTTCAAGGAATTCGAGACGGCAAGAAAGATTGCAATTTACATGAAAGAGTTGGGCTGCGAAGTCGAAGAAAATGTGGGGAAAACTGGCGTGGTCGCACTATTAAAAGGGGCATACGACGGCCCCACCATTGCCATCAGGGCAGATATTGACGCATTACCCGTAAAAGAAATGACCGGTCTTCCTTACGCCTCGAAAAACGAAGGAGTCATGCATGCCTGCGGTCATGACATACACACAACATGCGCCCTTGGAGCTGCGAAAATTTTAGCTTCACTTAAAGATGAACTTCAAGGAAGCATCAAGTTCATCTTTCAGCCGGCAGAGGAGATAAACCTTGGAGCAAAGGCCATGATCGAAGAAGGTGTGCTAGAAAACCCCGATGTTTCGATGATCTTTGGTTTGCATAATAACCCCGAAATACCGATAGGCAAGGTAGGGGTAAAGGAAGGCCCCTTGATGGCGGCTGTCGATTCTACATTTATAACCGTCATGGGAAAGGGGGGACACGCTGCATACCCTCATCGTGTAATTGATCCCATAGTGTGCACTTCTTCAATAGTCATGAACTTGCAAACGATCGTGAGCAGAAACGTGGATCCTCAAAAGGCCGCAGTGATCAGCTTTGGCAGCATCAGTGGCGGCATGGCAAATAATGTCATACCCGATGAAGTGAAGTTACTCGGCACGGTTCGCACCTTCGATGAGGATCTGCGCGATTCAATCGAAAATTGGATGAAAAGGACCGTGGAAAATACAGCCTCAAGCCTAGGATGCCAAGTTGAGCTAAACTACCGCAGAGACCTTCCTGCCCTTATAAATCATCCGGAGGCGACGAAGATAGCCATGAAAGCAGCCCTGGAAATCTTTGACGAAGACAGCATCGTTGTGCCAATTCCTTCGATGGGAGGTGAAGATTTCGCATTATATCAAAAAAGGGTCCCGGGGTGTTACTTCTGGCTGGGTGTGGGCAACCCCGATATCGATGCTGTACATCCGTGGCACAGTCCGCATTTTAAGGCAGACGAAGAAGCCCTTCCGCTAGGGGCAGCACTTTTAGCTTTAACTGCCTTGATTGCTTGCGAATCTAACGAAAGCTGTAATACAAAATAACTACATTGACATAATTGGTATGTCTAAAGCGCGAGAGGAGGCATTAACATGATTGAAGCTATTAAAAATTGGAAGCTTCATATCTTAGTTTTAATTTTCGTCATTATAGCTGAATGGATTGGCGCCTTTTCCTTTCCCATCGGACCAGGCACGGTGGTTTTGCTGCCGATGCTTTATGCACTTATAATGGGAATTCTTTCGGGGCCCAAATTTTTGAGGCTCGCCAGCCAAAAGGACATGGTCGATGCCGGCAGTTTAGTTGGAGTTACTTTAATGCTTTTGATGGCAAAGTACGGAACGACGGTAGGACCAAACATTCCAATGATATTAAGAACGAGTCCTGCATTGATATTGCAGGAATTTGGCAATCTCGGCACGGTCATCATTGGTGTACCCGTGGCGGTGTACCTAGGACTCAAGCGAGAAACCATAGGGGCAGCTCATTCGATCGCAAGAGAACCTAACGTGGCTTTAATAGGCGACATCTATGGTTTGGACACCCCAGAAGGCCGAGGAGTCATGGGTGTTTACATATGCGGTACGGTGTTTGGGACGATTTTTTTCGGTCTCATGGCGACCTTTGCGGCAGCGTTGGGAATTTTTCATCCCCTTGCATTAGCCATGGCTTCCGGAGTGGGAAGCGCAAGCATGATGACCGCTTCTGTTGGCGCTTTAAGCGCAATGTTCCCCGACATGGCCGATAAGATCCAAGCTCTGGGGGCGGCAAGCAACATGCTTACCGGCTTAGATGGCGTTTACATGTCCCTGTGGATGGCCTTGCCGATGACGGAATGGCTGTACAGGAAATTTTACCGCTTAAAATATGGGACTCAGCCGAGCCAAACTGCAGCAGGGGAGGCGTAACTCATGAAGACCATGGAAGTTCTCGCAGTACTTATTATAATTGGCGCCATTACTTTGGTTGGCAACCTGGTTGGTGCAAATATCCCGATGATCGATGCCATCCCCGGCATGATCTTTTTAATCGCTATCAGCATTATTGGGGTAATATGTGCGAAAGTCATTCCGGTTAAAATTCCGGCTGTAGCCTACGTCGTCACAATCGGATGCATAGTAACCATTCCTGGATTCCCGGGTGCGACAATTTTTAATGCCTGGGCACAAAAAGTTAACTTTTTGGCTCTCACTACACCAATTCTAGCCTATGCCGGTATCTCAATTGGGAAAGACCTTGGCATGCTTAAAAAGACGGGATGGAGGATCTTGATCGTCTCCTGCATAGTCTTCATTGGCACCTACATAGGTTCAACGATCATCGCGCAATTAATCTTGAAGCTCATTGGAGAAATTTAAATACCTACTTTTTTCGATTTGAGGGTTAAGAAGACTATTTAATCTTCGTAACATTTTGTAAAAAGAAGTTAAGGGGCCTTCGTCATTTAAGACGAGGGCCCTAGCTGATAAGACACATTCAAGGCATTGATAGTTTCGCTCACGTTTTAGGTGAGGTAACTCATTCAGTTGACATTTGTTTTTGCATTTATTATGATTAATTATGCAAGTGATGATGTTATATTCATGCGACCTCCGAGTCGATGTATCTAAGGGTGTTTGACCTATGAGCATCGACCGATAGGGTCTTTTCGGAAACGAAAAGGCCTCCCACTTGGAAAGGAGGAGATGGGATTATAACCCCCTTCCCAGGAGGAAGGGGGTTTAGTTGTTTAGTTAGCATATTATTCGGACAATATAGTTTTACTTAAAGGAGGTGTTGCAGAAATTTTACTTTAATGGTCTGTAGTTTTATAGGATCGTCAATCATGAAGAATTCTTCTCTGATTTCATACGAGTGTAGACATGGAATATGGTGAGAGAGTAAGAGGTGCCGAAAGTTCAATTGATTCGTATTCGAGATGGACTTTGAAGGTGCCGTGTTATGAAAGAGAAGGAGTGGTAAAAGATGATCCAAAAGCAGTTCTTTGTCAACGGAGTGGAACGCAACATCGTAGTAAATGGAAAGGACACCCTGGCGAAGGTTTTGCGAGAGCAACTGGGTCTGACAGGAACGAAAGTCGGTTGTGGACAAGGACAGTGCGGCGCTTGCAACGTCATATTAAACGGCAAACTTGTTCGTTCATGCGCCATTAAGATCGACAAGATCAATGACGGGGACTCCATAACAACCATCGAAGGGATTGGCACACCCCAAAAATTACACCCCCTCCAAAAGGCCTTTATTAAGCACGGAGTAACCCAATGCGGCTTCTGTGTTCCAGGTTTTATCATCTCGGCTAAGGTGCTTTTAGACAATAATCCTTCTCCGACTCGGGAAGAAGTAAGAGAATGGTTTCATAAAAACCGCAACGCATGCCGCTGTACGGGTTACATTCCCATCGTCGACGCCGTAATGGATGCAGCCAAAGTTCTTAGGGGAGAGATGGATGAGTCGGAGCTGGATTTCAAAATGCCAGAAGACGGCAGGATTTGGGGTACTGCCTACCCGAGGCCCACTGCGGTGGCCAAGGCGACTGGGACGCTGGATTATGGCGCCGACCTGGGGCTAAAGATGCCCGAAGGCACACTGCAGCTGGCGCTTGTGCAGGCAACGGTGAGCCACGCTAATATCAAAAACATCGATATCTCTGAGGCCGAAAAGATGCCCGGCGTCTACAAGGTGGTCACGCACAAGGATATCAAGGGCAAAAATCGCATAACCGGACTAATTACCTTCCCGACCAACTTAGGAGATGGTTGGGATCGGCCGATACTTTGTGATGAGAAGGTCTTCCAGTTTGGAGATGCCATAGCAATAGTCTGTGCCGATACCTATGAAAACGCCTGTGCTGCTGCCGAGAAGGTCAAGGTCGATCTCGAGGTACTGCCTGCCTACATGAGCGCTCCGGCAGCCATGGCAGAAGACGCGCTGGAGATCCATCCCGGAACGCCAAACGTTTACTATGTCCAAAATCTTGAGAAGGGTGAACCTACGGCTCCAATCTTTGAAAAGGCCCCCAATGTTGTGGAAGACGATTTCTATGTGCAAAGACAGCCCCACATGACGATAGAACCGGACGTTGGTTTTGCCTACATTGACGACAACGGCGTTCTAAAGATTCATTCCAAGACTATCGGCGCTCATCTGCATTTACTGATGATCGCTCCCGGTCTTGGGTTAGAGCCTGACCAAATTGCGCTCGTATCGAACCCCATGGGCGGCACCTTTGGATACAAGTTCTGCCCGACCATGGAAGGGCTGGTTGGAGCGGCGGCCTTGGCGACAGGCAAGCCCTGTTTCCTCAGGTACAATTACTTCCAGCACATGACTTACACTGGGAAGCGTTCTCCCTTTTTTGTGAACATCAAGTTCGCAGCCGACGAAGAGGGCAAACTCCTCGCCATGGGGACGGATTATATCGTCGATCATGGGCCTTACTCTGAGTTTGGGGATTTGCTCACGCTCAGAGGCGCACAGTTCATGGGAGCCGGCTACGACATTCCTAACATCAGGGGCAGAGGACAGACGGTCTGCACCAACCACGTCTGGGGTTCTCCTTTCAGAGCTTACGGTTCTCCGCAATCCCTCTACTCTTCCGAGCTTCTCATGGACGAATTGGCCGAGAAGATCGGCATTGATCCCTGGGAAATACGTTACAAAAATTGCTATCGTCCAGGCTCGACAAACCCGAGCGGCCAGGAACCTGAAGTCTTCAGCTATCCCGAGATGCTCGAAGCCATCAAGCCAAGGTACGAGGAGGCAAAGGAAAGGGCCAAGAGAGAATCCACCGATAAGATCAAAAAAGGCGTGGGGCTTTCAATGGCCGTTTACGGCTGTGGGATCGACGGTCCTGATAGCTCCGAGGCATGGGCAGTATTGAATCCCGATGATACCGTTACCATCGTAGCCGCCTGGGAGGATCACGGCCAAGGCGCCGATATGGGCATGGTGGGGACAGCCCACGAGGCGCTGCGTCCCATGGGCATCACCCCCGACAAGATACGGTTCACCTGGCCCGATACGTCTAAGACGCCCAACTCGGGACCTTCCGGCGGATCGCGCCAACAGGTGTTGACCGGCAGCGCCAT
>JAAYTM010000087.1 GCA_012518015.1 Synergistaceae bacterium | reverse complement strand
GGTGGGAAGTTTGCTTGCAGGAATCGCCTTTAGCCACTCTGATGTCGGTTCTGTCCATTGCATGGCCGAGGCTTTAGGTGGGGTTTACGACGCACCTCACGGTATTTGTAACGCCGTTTTGTTGCCATACGTGATGGAATACAATGTTGAGTTTTGCCTTGAAAAGTACTCCAGGATTGCGCAAGCTATGGGAGAAGTCTTTTATACCATAGAGGAAGGGGCTATGAAAGCCGTTGAAAGAGTGAAGGAACTGGCGGTAGACGTGGGCCTGCCCTCCTTTAAAAGCCTTGGCGTCAAAGAGGAAGATTTGGAAAAGTTGGCCGATATGGCCGCTAAGAACATTTCCACGGAGAGCAACCCCCGTGAAATGACTAAAGAGGATTATTTAACCCTGTTTAGAAGAGCTATGGCGGATTAAAGCCTACCATTTATGGAAATATCATCGATACCTATGCGGAGCTGATGATTGTGAAGAGCTTAAAAGAAGATGCCTTTAGGATAATAGAGGATTCTATTAGCTCGGTACTGCCCGAAAAGGCAGTGGAACAAGAGTTTAAAAAGCTAGATTTGGGTGACAAGATTTATTTGGTCGCCATAGGAAAAGCTGCTTGGAGGATGGCTAGGTCGGCAAAAGATCATCTTAAAGGCAGGATAAAAGGCGGAGTAGTGATAACAAAGTATGGCCATTCGCAGGGCCCGATAGATGGCCTTGAGGTTTGTGAAGCTGGGCATCCTATCCCTGACGAAAATACGATAAATGCAACGAAAAAGGCAGTAAACCTCGTACAAAACCTTTCTAAAGACGATACTGTGCTGTTTTTGGTTTCTGGAGGGGGGTCTGCCCTTTTTGAACTTCCCGTGGAAGGCGTGAGTTTGGAGGACATAAAAAATGTCACCGATATGCTTTTAAGATGCGGAGCCAATATAGTGGAAATAAACGCCATAAGAAAGCGGCTGTCTCAAGTAAAGGGCGGGAAGTTCGCTCAGCTGGTTTTGCCTGCCAAGGTATATTCGCTTGTTCTTTCAGACGTCCTAGGTGACAGGCTTGATAGCATCGCCTCGGGACCAGCCTATCCGGATTCCACTACAGTGGGAGATGTAGAGAAAATAATAAAAAAGTACGACTTGGAATTGCCGGATAATATACTAGAAAAATTAAAGGAGGAAACTCCAAAAAGGCTGTATAACGTGGAAACGAGGATTATAGGAAGCGTTTCCAAGGTCTGTGAAAGCGCCGAAAAGATAGCTAGAAAACTAGGATACGATAGCTTAATTCTGACCACCACCCTCGATTGCGAGGCAAAAGAAGCGGGTTTATTTTTAGCTTCAATAGCCAGGGAAGAGATGGAAAAAGAAAGGCCCCTAAAAAGACCATGCGCGATAATCCTGGGCGGAGAAACGATTGTTCGTGTGAAAGGAAAAGGAAAAGGAGGCAGAAACCAGGAGCTGGTTTTGTCTGCCGCTAGAGGCATAAGAAATTACCCAGGAGTTGTGATAGTCTCCGTAGGAACGGACGGAACAGACGGCCCAACGGATGCTGCAGGCGGAATCGTGGACGGACAAACGGCCATAATGTTGGAGGAAGCCGGGATCGATATCGACGATGCCTTAGATGACAATGATTCCTATCATGCCTTGCAGGCCGTTGGCAGCTTGATAAAGACGGGGCCTACGGGCACAAACGTAAATGATTTGATCTTTATATTGTGCGGTGGTGCCGAACTGCATAGTTAAGGTCTGTTAAATAAGCCTGTTAAATAAAAATGGTGGGCGACGCAGGTTTCGAACCCGTGGCGTCTTCCCTGTAAGGGAATTGCTCACCCGGTAAGCTTGTTGCCCACCGCGGTTTTGATTATGAACTGCCATCCCGATATTCCCCCGTCCCTTACTGGACCCACTCGAAATAACTAAGCTAGGTTATATCGTCCGAATGATATGGTATTGATGTATATCTCGCCTATAATCAAAAATTAAGCATTAAACGGCTCCACAATTAAGCCCATGTAAGCCCATGCCTTTTATTGCCATCGCAATTATTAGGCCATTATCCCATGGCTGTTGGTAAGCAGCCGCACTCGTTTGCAACAAAAATTTTAAATGTTGAAAAACTCATATGCTTTGGTATTATTTACTTATGATATAATCTTTCATCGTTGAGTGTGTATTTATGTGAGTTTTATTATAGAAATGAGCAGTATCGTTAATTCAATACAAGTATTATGACTATGATGCTGTTTCATATTACCCTAAAAGAGTCATAATGGACGATATTATGAATATCTTACATGTATCGACAAATGTTGTATACATCTTGTAAAATAAGATTAAAAATGACCAACATATGAATACTCGTCTTGAAATTGTCACCTATAGTGCAATATCGCAATATGGCATGGATTTCATATGATTGCATGCTATTTGAAAGGTGATGCAAGTGTTTAAGGGGATACAATCGAGGAATTTGTAATAGATAATTTAAGGCAAACCATGTTCGTACTAAAAACAATTTAAATTATAAGGAGGTAGAAAGATGAGCGAGGATGTCCTTAGTGTAGCGAACTCGTTAGGAGTTTGGCTTACGGCTGCTCCTGTAGCAATACTGACTGTAATTCAAGCCTATCTATACTACAAGCAAATTTACAAGACTGCAGATATAGTGGATCTGACCCATGATCAGCTTAAGCGCGCTTTTAGAGCAGGCGCTATAACGGCAATTGGACCTTCGATAGCAATCTTCATCATTATGGTTGGCCTGATGTCAGTTATAGGAGCTCCCATGGCTTGGATGCGCCTAGCAGTTATAGGAGCTGCTCCAACAGAGCTTACGGCAGCAACAGTCGGGGCCGATGCTGTAGGAGTTACATTCGGCGGAGAGGGCTACGACCTTTACGCCATGTCGGTCTCTTGGTGGACCATGGCCATCAACGGTTGTGGTTGGCTTCTATTCGTGGGGCTTTTTGCCCATAAGCTGGAAGCTTTTAGAGAGAAGATGGGTGCTGGCGATCCAGCATGGTTGGCAATATTGACATCTGCTGCCATGATAGGCGTTTTTGGTTACTTAAACGGCCGCAACATAATAGCTTTCAATGGTCCACTGACTGCAGCAATTGTTGGTGGTGTGTCGATGGTTATCCTGTTAAAGGTCGCCAAAAAAGCGAGCTGGCTTAAGGAGTACACGTTGGGTATTGCCATGCTAATTGGCATGACTGTGGCGGCCATTTTATTCTAGTAAATTAACGTGGATGGAGAGGAGGTAAGAAAATGTCGGAGAAAAAAATTGACGATGCGTTCCTTCATGAACATTGGACGCGTCCTGTAGTAAGAATAGGAATGATAACCATGCTTAGTGCTTGTATCTTGAGCTTTCTTCCTTTGGTTTACCTATACATTGTATATGGTGTTTATCCGAAACTGTCAACGGCAATAACAGCCTGGGGGCTTATAGCCGCAGTGTTTGGAGCCATGTACTTCGTAGAACCGATCTCTTACTATCCCATCTTGGGATTGGCAGGCACGTACATGTCGATTTTGAGTGGCAACGTATCTAATCTGAGGTTACCCTGTTCCGCAATGGCTCAAGAAGTTTTGGGGGTTAAGGAAGGGACGAGGCAGGCGGAACTAATAGGCACAATGGGAATTATCGGCTCGATCATCGTAAACTTCGTTGCTGTAACCCTTGCAGCCTTTGTGGGTTATTCGTTGATCAAGTTGTTCCCACCAGCCGTGGCCGATGCCTTTAGAAGTTATACTGCCCCTGCAATATTTGGTGCGGTATTCGGCCAGTTTTCGTTACGACAGCCAGAGTTGGCACCTTTTGCACTGGCGATTCCCATAGCGCTCTTGATTTTCAAAGTGCCCGTTTGGATCATCATACTCGCATCGGTCTTTGGAACCATCGGGATCGCAAGAATATTTTATAAAAAAGGCGTAATTAAGTAACATCCTACGCTTGGAGGGATAAATCGTGGGAAGGTTTGACAGATTGAAGGAAAGGGCAAAGGAGCTTCAGGGTCAGTTCGTGGAGTGGCGACGCCATTTTCACCAATATCCCGAAGTAGGTTTAGAGTTACCGGAGACGGAGAAGTTTGTTGCCGAAAGACTCAAAGAAATGGGCCTTGAGGTTAGAACGGGAGTTGCTGGCCACGGGGTCGTGGCAGTCCTTAAGGGATCAAAACCCGGTCCAACCATGGCAATTAGGGCAGATATGGATGCCTTAAACCTAAAGGAAGAAACGGGACTTCCCTTTGCATCCAAAATTGAGGGACGCATGCATGCCTGCGGTCACGATGCTCACACGGCCATAGCTCTCGGTGCTGCAAAACTGCTTTCTGAGATTGCTTCAGAACTTGCAGGCAACGTCAAGTTCATTTTCCAGCCTGCCGAAGAAGGCCCTGGCGGAGCAAAGCCGATGATTGAAGACGGCGCCTTGGAGAATCCCAAGGTAGATGCAATCATTGGCTTGCATACAGGCTGTCTTTGGGATTACGAGAAGACTGGAGAGGTCTTTGTGAGCTACGGTCCTATGATGGCTTGCATGGACAGGATCGATGTTACAATCAAAGGAAAGGGTGCTCACGGAGCGACGCCCCACAAATCAGTCGATTCCATCTCGGTTGCTTCCCATGCCATTTCAGCTGTCCAGACGGTAATCAGTCGCGAGGTTAATCCGCTTGAGCCTGTAGTAGTGACCATCGGCAAAATTCAAGGTGGGACGGCTTACAACATAATATCGCAGGAAGTTTCCTTCGAGGGGACAGTTAGGGCCTTAAAGCAAGACATTCGAGAGCTTTTGGACGAACGCATCGGTGGAATAATCAAGGGCGTTGCATCCGGAATGCGAGCCGAAGTTGATTATATCTATACTTACGGATATCCACCGCTCTCCAACGATCCTGAGTTCACGAAGAGGTTTGTGAAGGTGGCAACGGAAATTCTAGGCAAGGATATGGTTAAAGAAATTCCTGAACCTTCTATGGGTGGAGAGGATATGGCTTACTTCTTGAATGAGGTCCCAGGGACATTCTTTTTCCTCGCCGGCTGCAAAGAGGTGGACGGACAGATACATCCCCATCACAACCCTAAGTTCGATGTTGACGAGAACGTCCTGTGGGAAGGCGCACTTTTATTGAGCGCTACGGTTATAGATTTTCTTTCTAATTAAAAACTTGCGGAGGGGGAGAAGCGTCTAGCTTCTTCTCCTTTTTTAAATCATCTTGCAGCGTTAGAGAGAGAATTATGAAGGAAAGGCTTAAAAAAAGACTCAAGTACCTAGCGTTTCTATGCGGCGTGTTGGGTGATGAGCGCGAATGGGCCTGTATTGATGGCGTCGTTTGCGTGCAAGAGGAAATTGGCCTTTGAGGTGCAGCGATTGCGATCAGGCATGTAAAGCCGGACTGGCTATTGTGCTAGATACCATCCGGGTTACTGATTGTGCCACGGCGTTGTTCTCGCTCTTCCCTGTGAGGGAATTGCTCACCCGGTAAGCTTGTTGCCCACCGCGGTTTTGAATTTAAACTACCATTCCGATATTCCCCCGTCCCTTCCTGGACCCGTGACGTGACTCGTCATTTTGCCAACCTCCAATGTCTTTCTTGCCTGAATTATATACTTTATCCTACAGCACCATCATGATGCAGGATTACCCATACATTTGTCCATTTTTCTGCAAAGAAGAAGCTTGACAAAGAAAGAAATTTTGATAGAATACAATTAGATTACAAAATCGTAGAACGCTGTTCTATAATATTGAACAAGAAGGCGATTTTAGTGAAGAAAACTACCTTGTTGAAAAAGCTGATAAATGACCCAGAGATCCTGGTGATGCCTGGCGCTTATGACGTCCTCTCGGCTCGACTAATTGAAGCTGCCGGTTTCAAAGCTGTACAGTGCTCAGGATTTGGCTTTGCCGCTTCACTGCTGGGATTGCCCGATATTGGGATTTTAAGCAGCACGCAGATGCTTGAAATTACGCGCAACATTTGCCACGCAGTGGATATTCCCGTTATGGCCGACGGTGATAACGGGTTTGGAAACGCCGTAAATACCTATTACACGGTTCGAGAATTTGAAGCTGCCGGTGCTGCAGGCATTAACCTGGAAGATCAAATTATCCCCAAAAGGTGTGGCCACATAACGGGCAAGCAATGCATTTCGGCTGAGGAAATGGTCTTAAAAATAAAGGCGGCTAGGGAAGCAGCCAAGGACCCAGATTTCGTGATAAATGCCCGCACCGATGCTTACATGATTTATGGAGAAGAAGAGGCCATCCGTCGAGGCAACATGTATGCCAAAGCAGGCGCTGACCTCATCTTCGTCGAGGCTGTAACCTCTGTAGAGGGAATCAAGCGAGTGATAAAGGGCATCGATGCTCCTGTCTCTATAAATTTGCTTCAGGGCGGGAGGACACCTCTCGTCACCATCCAAGAGCTTCAGGAATGGGGAGCTGCCAGGGTCAGTATACCTGTCACTTCGGTGATGGCGGCAGCATGGGGAGTAAAGCAGGCATTGGAATACATAAAGGAGAAAGGAACCATAAAAGACCTGCCGGGCGTGATCGGTTTCGAAGAATTTGCAGGCCTTGTAAAGCTGGATGAGATCAGGGACTTAGAGTCGCGTTATCTCACGGAGGAAGAGATAGCGATGAGATATCAGAGCCGTGATGGTTTAGAAAAGGCGAAGTCGGAACTTCACTAGAGCTAACTTATATAAGGGAGTGCTGGACAGATGGCTAAAAGGGAACAGGGCACATCGATCCGACGAGCTTTAAAGGTGCTTTCTGCGTTTTCATTGGAAGAACCTTTTCTTGGAGTGAGTGAAATCGCCAAGAAACTTGACTTGCCAAAAAGTTCAGTTCACTGGCTGCTTCAAGTCCTCCAGGATGAAGGTTATGTCTGCCAGGACCCGAAGACCAACAAATATCGCTTGAGTGTAAAGCTCTTTCATTTAGGCTCTATTGCAACTAACACTATGGATATTAATTACGTAGCCCGACCTGTAATGGAGCGATTGCGCGACATAACTGAAGAAACCGTAAATCTATATGTTTTGGATGGCTTTGATCGGGTGTGCATAGAGCAGGCTGAAGGCGTTCACCTGGTTAGACAAGTGGTTCGCCTGGGTCAAAAGATCCCTGCCTATTGCGGTGCCGCCGGGAAGGTGTTGGTAGCCTGGCAACCTGAGGATTTCATCGAAAGGTTGATTTCCCATACACGACTTAAACCTTTGACGAAAAACACCATCTCCGATGTCGTACTCTTTAAAAAGGAACTTGCCAAGATAAGAATGCAGGGATATGCAGTAAGCCACGGCGAGCGAGACATCGAGGTAGTAGCAGTATCTGCGCCGGTCTTTGACGAAGAAGGCAAAATACTGGCTTCCTTAAGCGTTAGTGGCCCTGTCTCTCGTTTTGAAATCACTCCCCAGGTAATAGAGGCGGTAAAAAACGCAGCAAGTGAGATTTCCTATCAGTTAGGTTATTCCAAAGATTTAGAAGCTGCAATGTTAGGCGGCAGGAATTAGGGGTTTGCAAAAAATAAAAATTTTATGTAATCATGTCTGAATATTTTGTATATACCTTACATTTTATACAAATACAAAAAAGGAGGACAAATCCGTGAGACTGGAAGCAGCCAAGCCAGTTGTCGTTAGGGGAAAGAAACTTGGAGGAGATAAACCTTTAATTTGCTTTCCTCTGGTGGGAAAAACTCCTGAAGGTGCTCTTGAGGAAGCAAGAAAGGCGATTGCAGGGTCTCCCGACGTGATCGAACTTAGAGTTGACGCCTGGAGCTTCATAACAGACAGGCAAACTTCTTTGAAGGTTCTTGGGGATATAAGAAAATTGACCGATATTCCCTTGCTTTTGACTTGCAGAAGCCACCTTGAGGGCGGATTTCAGGAAGTTTCGACGGATGTGAGGAATGCATTATATAAAGGTGCAATCGAGGAAAAATTGGTGGACCTCGTCGACATCGAACTTATAAGCGGCTACGAAGAAATTAGAAATTTAAAGCAAATCGCTGCTCCCCACGGCGTTTATTTAATTGTCTCCTTTCACGATTTCAAGAAAACCCCTCCTAAAGAAGTCATTTTTGCAACCATAGCCAAGGAGATCGCCTTTGGCGGGGACGTCGCCAAGGTCGCCGTAATGCCCCAGTCCATGGAAGACGTGCTGATCCTGATGGCAGCGACGTTGCTGGCGAGGCGCGAGTTCCCCGAAACCCCCTTGATAACCATGTCCATGGGGTCGCTCGGTTCCATCACGAGGATCGCAGGCTGGCTCTTCGGTTCGGATCTGACCTTTGCGGTAGGCGTAGCCTCATCTGCCCCTGGACAGATACCAGCTGATGAGCTGAGAGAGGTTTACAAGCTGCTTTATTCCCTTTACCTGAACGATTAGAAAAGCGATGAGCAAGTATAAGGCATGTTAAATTTAAATAACGTATGTTTTGTCGCCATAAAATGTAGGTCTGCCGAAAGATCCACCCCTCTTTTCATCATAGCCATGGACGAACATGGCCAAAGAGTGCTAATCCGTTCTCTAGCAAGAACCTAATTACGCCCCTAGACCTCCATAAATATAGCTAAGGTATTAAAATATTTACTACCAGAGAGGATGCCCATCAAACTAGAAGCCTTTTGGCAGGTTTATGGATGATAAACTAACAAGGAGGGGTAAGGATGCTTTGTCCAAATGCAAATACAAGATATGTCGTAATTTTCGGCAACCCGTTAAAGCAGACTTTGTCGCCATTACTTCACAATACGGTATTTGAGTCGAAAAAGATGAACAACTTGTATTACCCACTTGAGATACAGAGCTTCGAGGATCTGTCAAAGGCATTGAAGACCATGCACATATT
>JAAYTM010000086.1 GCA_012518015.1 Synergistaceae bacterium | reverse complement strand
CTTTTTTACTATATCAATGCACCACTTGACGCCCAGATACCAGTAGGTCATGCCGGAAGTAATCAAAATGATATCAGGGGTTTTTGTTTTACTCAGCTTTTCTTCGAAGAATTCCTTTGTCATGCCGTAGTGATAAAATTTGCGAGGAATGTGTTTATAAGGTAAGGGTTTTTCTATCTCTATCCTCTTAGTTTTATAGCGGCCATATGTCTTTGGCTTGTCACGACCCTCGTAGATGCAGTCGATCAAATCCACGCTGTTTTCGCGATGGCGCAGGTACTCCAAGATGTATAGTAACCCTAAGGGTTTGGCCCAAAAATCAAAAAAGGCAAAATCAAATACTGGAGGGTTAATCCCCAATATTTTTTTATATCTCAAGTCGTTCAGATAAGCCGTAAAGTCACCCATAGGTTAAGTATATCGCAATCTGGTTGAGTTTACTTCCATTTTACGCGGGACATGTAGACATTATTTGAGGTCCGCTGCTTGTTCCAATCCTCGTTGCTCCAGCTTTTATAAAAACATGGGCGGTTTTAAAATCACGAATGCCACCGGCAGCCTTGACCCCCATGCTTGCTGGCACGTTTGCGCGAAGGAGTTTTATGTCTTCAAGTGTAGCGCCACCACTCCCGAAGCCCGTTGAAGTCTTTACAAAGTTGGCTCTGGCTTCGGACGATAGGCGACATGCCCTTATCTTTTCCTCCTCGGTGAGATAACAACACTCAAGTATGACTTTTACGGTAGCACCGGAGGCAGCGCTTGTCACTGCCTCTATATCCTTTAAAACGAGATCATCGTCGCCATCCTTTAAAGCCCCAATATTGATCACCATGTCTATTTCTTCCGCTCCGTTTTCGAGCGCATTTTTTGCTTCAAGCGCTTTTACCTCGGGGAAGGTTGCACCAAGGGGAAACCCAATCACCGATGCCACCTTTATGCCTGAACCCTTAAGTAGCAAAGCCGCTAGTTGAACTCTAAAAGGATTTACGCAGACAGCAGCAAAGCGATATCGCAATGCCTCCGCACATAGAAGCTCAATATCTTTTTTGGTTGCCAACGGTCTTAAATTTGTGTGGTCGATGTAACGCGCAATTTCCTCACTGGTCACGTCCATGCCTCCTTTTTTATTGTCCGTCATGCGTATTGATTATAAATACAAATTTGTGCAAAAGGTTTTGAACAAGTTAGAATTGGGCCTGTTTGCTCAGATTGCATGATGTTACATCTATCACATAAATATATAATAAAATTTGGAAGGGGTGATCGAAATTAACTATCCTAATTCTCCGACTTTTTGAAAATAGCGCCATGTAACCGCGAGGTGTTGGCTGCTGCAGGATTAAACTCTCCTGAAGGGAAGGCAAATACGGGATAAATATTTATATTAGATTTTTCTACAGTACAGCAGAAGGTATTATGAATTGTTTCTTAAAGGATAAAGCTCTAAAATAATATGTGAAGCGTACATTGCTCTCCTTGCGAGACTGCATGGTAAAAGAAAGCCTTTATTAAGGAGGAGGAAAATGATCGAAAAGAGTTTAATTTCATCGTTGACCCAAGTTGATCCCCAAGTCTGCGGGATGATGGAAGGCGAGTTAGCGAGGCAGCGCGACGGTTTAGAGCTAATTGCATCGGAAAATTTTGTCCCCCTGTCGATCCTTCAAGCCCAAGGTTCTGTGCTCACCAATAAGTACGCAGAAGGTTATCCTCACAAAAAGTATTATGGCGGTTGCGAATTTGTAGAAAACATAGAGGAATTGGCCATAAAGCGCGCGTGCGAACTTTTTGGCGCCGAGCATGCAAACGTTCAGCCGCATTCGGGAACGCAGGCCAATATGGCTGTTTATTTTTCAGTCATGGAACCAGGCGATACGCTTTTAGCCATGAACTTAGACCATGGTGGCCATCTTTCTCATGGGCACCCTCTGAATTTTACCGGCAAATGGTACAAAATAGTGCCTTATGGGGTCAAGCCTGACACTGAAACGATAGATTACGATGCTGTTGAGGCTCTTGCCAAAGAACACAAACCCAAAGTCATAGTAGCAGGAGCAAGTGCCTATCCCAGGTTTATCGATTTTGAGCGATTCCAAAATATTGCCAGGGAAGTTGACGCCATCTTAATGGTCGATATGGCCCATATTGCAGGTCTTGTTGCCGGTGGTGCCCATCCAAGCCCTGTTCCTTACGCCGATTTTGTTACCACCACCACTCATAAGACTTTGCGAGGGCCGCGTGGAGCTTTGATCTTGTGCAAAGAAAATTACGGCGCCCAACTTGATCGAACAGTTTTCCCAGGAACTCAGGGCGGACCCTTCATGCATGTTATAGCGGCAAAGGCCACATGTTTTAAGCTCGCAATGCAGCCCGAGTTTAAAGAATACGCTAAACAAGTTGTCGCTAATGCCAAAGCTTTGGCTAAAGGGCTTGGCGAGCGGGGCTTCAGGCTTGTATCCGGGGGCACTGATAACCACATGATGCTCGTTGATCTGCGGAGCAAAAACATAACGGGCAAGGAAGCAGAAAAAATCCTGGAAAGCGTGGGCATAACCGTAAATAAAAACATGATCCCCTTTGATCCCGAAAAGGCGATGATTACGAGTGGCATTCGTATAGGAACGCCTGCTCTAACCACTAGAGGAATGAAAGAAAAAGAAATGGAAATCGTAGCCGAACTGATCGATAGGGCCTTGTCTCATCCCGATGACGAAGTTGAAAAAGAAAGAGTGCGCAAGGAAGTCAAAGAGTTAGTTCACTTCTTCCCGCTTTACCCCGAGCTCAGTAATCCCTGGGGTTAAATTAAAACTAAGACAAAAGTCCGATGCCTAGCTCGGTATCGGACTTTTGTCGGATAAAGCCAAATCATAAGAGGCATCTTTCGAAACATCTTTAGTTGTGAGTTCTGTCGCTAAGAAACTCAAGATTAGTCCTTCTGTATTTTGGGCGCACAGTCACTATTTTATACTTTAGATTTTTATTCCTTATTACATGATTACCTGTTGTCCGCACAGTTCTATATAAAAATTGTTTAATAAATCCTAATCAAGTCCATGGCGAGTCTTTAAGCAAAAACTTCAGGTGGTGTTGTTGGCAGCTCGCCTAAATTTTTTCGTGCCTCTAACACCTTTTTGGAGGATTTGTTACGATATTCGGTAATTTTCTCTCCCCATGATTCGTCGCATGTTGAAAGGATTTGTACAGCCAGCAAAGCGGCGTTAACTGCTTGTCCTATCCCTACGGTTGCAACAGGGATCCCGGAAGGCATTTGTGCGATAGATAGAAGCGCATCAATTCCCTTTAGCGGTCCGACATCTAAGGGAAGACCTATCACGGGAAGTGAGGTATTGGCGGCTAAGGCTCCAGGAAGAGCTGCAGATAAACCGGCCGCCGCCAGGATCACCTTGATGCCTCGATCTCTTGCATTTTTTGCGTAGTTCACGACGTCTTCAGGGGTCCTATGTGCCGATGCGATGGTTACCTCAAAGGAAACGCCCAATTCATTTAAGATATTAAAAGCTCCCCTTAAGCGTTCTACATCGGAATTTGATCCCATTACTATCCCTATGAGTGGATTTCCCATTTTCTTTCCTCCTTAGTTTTGGTTAAATGGCTTTTAAGAATTTTTTGAAAGGCCCATGAGGCATAGCTAGGTTCTTCGTATTTGTGAGTCAGCATGAGAAAATTAAAGCTCAATTCATCTACTCCCGCAAGGGGAAGCTCCACTAGGCTGCCCCGCAAAATGTCTTCTTGTATCGCGAGTTTGCTGGTTAAAGCAAGGCCTACTCGGTGTCTTACCGCCTCTTTAAGCAGGTCAATATTGCCCAGGTCTATGAAGGTTTCAACGTTTATACGATGTCTTTTTAAAAATGCCACGGCGATATCGTTAATGCTTGACGGCGTAGAAGCAAAAACAAAGGGCATTCCCTCTAGTTGTGAGGGATTTATTTTGTCCTTTTTCCTCCAAGGATGTTCCGGCCAGGCGATTAAGGCCATGCGGTCTTCGTATATCCTGGTTATGTT
>JAAYTM010000085.1 GCA_012518015.1 Synergistaceae bacterium | reverse complement strand
CAGAGTTTACCACGAAATTCAACAATAACCATCGCGATCGAGAAGATGTTGGGGCACACAGCGAGCCATTATCGTCAGAAAATGATCACCGAAATCTTATGGAGGGATAGCGCTTGCGCCGTCCCTCCATAAGATCGTCATATAAATACCCCAACTGTCATCTTCTGCACATTATATAAAGTTTGGTTAAACAGGTGTCAAAGGACGATGATCCCTTTAGGCAACTTCGAAAGAGGCCAACAGCCGTCCTTTGTTACAACCACAACATTTTCGATGCGAATGCCTATCTTGCCGGGGATATAAATTCCTGGCTCTATGCTGAAAGTCATGCCTGGTTCCAGAGGCATTTTGTTGCCTTCCATGATGTAAGGGGCCTCGTGAATTGCTACGCCTATCCCGTGACCTAGCCTGGTGTTGAAATATTCTCCGTAACCGGCTTCTTCTATGACCCTCCTTGCCGCCCTATCGACCTCTTCCGCCGGGACTCCCGGTCTTACCGCAGCTTCACCGGCTTCTTGGGCACGCAGGACTACGTCGTAAAGCTCTTTCTCTTCTTCTGTCGGCTCACCCACGAAAACCGTACGGGTGGTATCAGAACAATAGCTTTCATACCTGCACCCAAAGTCGACGAGCACCAGATCGCGTTCTCTTATGACCCCTTTGGCGCCATTATAATGGGGCTTTGAGGCGTTTTCCTTTTGCGCAACGATGACGTCAAAGGCCGGTTCGTCAGCTCCGTGTTTCTCAAAAAGCTCAAGAAGTTTTTTCCTGATTTCCCCCTCCGTCATACCCGGTTTTATAAAGCCCAGAAGTTCCTTAAAAGCCTCGTCAGAAATTTGTGTTGCCTTTTCCAGCTTTTCTATCTCCGAAGGGCTCTTGATTATCCTCATCTTATCCAGCAAATGCCATCCGTTCAACAACTTTACCCCGTGTCGATCGGCTATCTCAATGGCGTCCACGGCCCTCACGCCGTAATTAACGGCAAGCTTCTTGCCGTTAAGGCCATAATCATCCATCGCTTGAGCTAACGCTGGATAAAACCAATTCTTGTCCTCCCACATGTATGCAGGCGTCTCTTTGCCCAATGCTGCCTCAAACTCTTCTGCATACAGATAGGGCGTGACGTAGAAATACCTGCCATCTCCCAGGACGAAAAGCCCCTTGAATCGTTCGCACTCCCCCGTTTTCAATCCGCTGAGGTACTCTAAATCATCTCCAGGGCCTAAAAGAAAAGCGTCAATTCCCCTGCTTTGTAGATTCTTCGAAATTTCCTGCACCTTATTTTTGTCCAACATGCTAATATGCCTCCTTCGTCTAGTGCCTTTTATTCTTCATACAAAACAATTGGTGTAAATCTCTACACACAGTATACCCCACTGAGAAGTACATAAAAATTCACTGTAGAAATGCCAGTTGTGGGTTAAAAACACCGGAGGGTTTGAATAATATGACCTTTGAGGCTGTTTGTTTCTGTCATCATTCGTCTTCCACAGCAACAGAATTTTTGCCCTTAGCCTTTGCGTTGTATAGGGCTCTGTCAGCCCTTTTTATTCCTTCTTCCAAAGGTTCGTCTGTCAAAAGCCTGGATATTCCTACACTAACTGTCACGTTAAATCCTGAAAATCGTCGACCTTCTATGTTGCGTCTCAACCGATCAGCAATGCAAAGGGCTTCATCAACCGTAATCATCGACACAATTAAAAATTCATCTCCACCCCATCTTACGAAAAGATCATCTTTCCTAATCGTCTCTCTTACCGCTTCGCTTAATTCCCTTAACACCGAGTCTCCTGCCAAATGACCATAAGTGTCATTTATCTTTTTGAAATCATCGATATCTAATAAAATGAGGCTCAAACTCTTTCCCATTTTCTTACACTGAGCAATCACATCGGGAAGTTTATCTCGCAATCCTTTCCTGTTCAAAATTCCGGTTAAGGGATCCAGCATCGAACTCGTATAAAGCCCTTCTATCAATTGTGCGGTTTCTGCCTCTTTGAGTTTTTCTTCAGTAATGTCCCAGAATACTCCGGCGAATATCGACGGATTGCCCTCGAGGTCTCGTTCAACCACAAGGGCAGTAGCTTCAATCCATATATATTCGCCATTTTTCCTCCTAATCCGATAATTCGTTCTGTAATTATCGTTTATGTTTTCAAAAACCCTTTGCAATGACAGATTATATTGTTCCAGGTCTTCGGGATGCACAAGCTCCTTAAATTGAGAAAAACTTTTAATTTCCCCTTCATCATATCCTAGAAGTTCATATCCGAGGGAATTCATCCATAATTCGTCCGTTTTAACGTTGCGTTCGAAGTAGGCTACATTGCTTCCCATCAAGGTCAATTCCAACCGCTTTTTTTGCCCTCTCAATGATTCTTGCATTTGTACCAACGCAGTGACATCTATCATAATGATAAGTGTCCCTATGAGTTTCTCGCCATTCTTAATCGGTCTTTTGTGGACGTTTAAATAATGAATCTCGCCGGATTTATCCCTAAAAAGAATCGGGGTGGTTTGAAACTCCTCCTCATTCACGACGTAATTTGAACTATTCAACTCTATATTTCCCGCAAGGGATATATCGGAAATACAATCGCTGATCTTGCATCCCTTGATCCGCCCGCAGGTGGGCGAAAGGTAATTTTCAAAGGCTTTATTCCACAGTACAATGCGTCCGCTGCCATCGATATAACACATGGCATCAGGGATCGTTTCTACTAGTTGTTTTAAAAAGGCCACCTCCCGGTGTAATGCCTCTTCAGCTCTTCTACGTCTGTTGAAGTTAATTAGCAAAAGCAATGCCAGGACGGACAAAATTGAAACGACACATATAGCAGGCAAAAGAACATTTTTATATCTTCTATAAAAAGTCTCAGGAACATTTAACAGAATATGGTTCTTTGGGAGTGAAGAACGAGTTATATCAAACTTTTTGAGCATGGGGTAATTTACTAAGTAGTTTTTCGGAAGATCCATAACGATGGGTATATATCTGACTTCCCTTCCTGCCAGAACGGAATTCAAAATCCTTACGACGGCTTCTATTTGTGTTTTAGGCGTCGGAGCACAAGATGCTAGAGCTCCGCCAAGATTTACAAGGGGAGTTAATAACGTTACAACAGGCAGGGATACGCCCCGTAGCAACTCGCTCACTCTTTCTATCGAATACACATTGTTTTGCTCATCTCTCAAGTAAGAAAGAAGAAAAATTGCGGATCCTTCGGGAGCATTTTCAAACCTTTCCTTCATTTCGTTCCATGGCAATCCTATGAGATATTCCACAGAAAGATGCTTCAGTCTTTTAAATACGAGCCTTGCCTTTTCGTATAGGTCGACACCTAAAGTCGTTTTGTCTGACACGACAAATACATGTTTTGCGGGCAATATTTGAAGCATTAAATTCACATTCGCCGATACATCCAGATCCTCGAAAACGCCAGTCATGTTTCTTTCCAAAGCGGCAAAATATATCAACACCTTACTGGCAATGCTTCCAAAGATAATGGGGAGAGTAGATAAATTTTCCAGGTCGTTTTTTTCCGCTAATAAAAATTGCAGGGCATCGTCGTCGAAGCAGAGAATACAATCGATTTTGCGATTTCGATACTTGGATATAATGTACTCTTCAAACAGTCCATAATAATCGGCAGGATCAAATCTCTTCGCATCGAGATATTCATAAAAAAGGTTAACCGAATTACCGCTTTTATCCAACTCTTCTTTGAGGGTGTTATTAAATACTCTCGTGTAAATATATTCCGGATCATATGAATGTAACACCAGGATATTTCGTTCATTGCACAAAGCGGTAGGAGTGAATGATAACAATACAATGATGCACAATAATAACATCTTGCCATTTACGTATTGTTTCGCCAATTTTCTTCTCATAAATCTTCCTCCGCAAGAAATCTAACCTTATAGGCTTGATGAAAAGTTCATCCCATATTCTCCAACTTAATCCCCGCCTTCCCTTTGTACGGTGAAAATAGGAACAAACCTTAGTCTGTATAAATTATCATATTAAAGATTAGGTGCAGAGGGTGTTTCTCGTAAGACTCATTATGATTTACCCTACTATTATAATACAATTAAATATCGCTATAAAGCTCCTCTAGTTTACATGAACTTTCGGTTTTACAAGTTTCAAATTTTGTGTGACAATAAACCCGTGAACTTTTAAATCAAAACCATTAACATCTTCTGCTGGAAAGCAAGTTACTCTTGATTAAATCCCAATTCTATAATGATATCTTAATGAAATTTAACATATTTTTCAAATTGAGTTAGTTGATTTTTAAATATCAAAATGTAAGGAGGGAGCAGCAATTGACCGTTAGACGGAGACTCGTTTTGTTGTCGGCAGGAATTTTGATAACTTTATGCATGGTAGGCTTTTTCTCATATCGAGGAAGCAGAACAATCATAATCGATCAGATCAATCAAGGCGGAAGGCTGGCCACTGATACGGCTACCGCATCGTTATCCAACTGGATTAACATTCGTACCAATGTAGTCAAGCTTATGGCTGAGAATATCATTTACATGTGGGAAAACTATGGAATATCAGGTTATCTTGTTAAAGATTACTTGGCAAAGACATTCGATAGACACAAAGACCTAGGATTTATTGAAATTTACATGTGTACTCCAAAAAACGAGTTCATGAGCGCCACGGGGTGGGAACCTCCGGCCGATATGGATATGCGCAAACGCCCCTGGTATGTAGAGGCAGAAAAATACAGCGACGTGATATTTACAGATCCCTATGAAGCGGTAAACGTAGAAGGCTTTGTGATTACTGCAGCAATTGCCGCAATGGACAAAAAGGGGAAGCTGCTGGGCGTGGTTGCAGCCGATGTCTTGATAAAAGACGTTATCGAATTTGTTACGTCGCAAAAGCTCCTCGGTTACGGCTATGGCATATTAGTCGATCAGAAGGGTAACATCATAGCTCACCCAAACAAAGATTACATCATGAAACTCAACCTAACTCAACCATCTGCCTTGGTTTCGCAAGACCTTGCATCCCTTGCCCAAAAGATGGTGAATGGCGAAAAATCTGATGGCATATACACCATGGATGGCGAGAAAAGGAAGATCTTCTTTGCCCCTCTCGATAACGGCTGGAGCATTGGCATCACGGCCGCCACCAACGAAATATTTTCCCCCCTGGTCAATGTAGGAATAAGACTCTTTGTGATAGGGATCATATGTTTAGCGATATTAGGATTGTTTATCTTCTTCACAGCAAAGGCCATCACAAATCCCATAGGCAAGCTCCTTAACGTTGCTCAAAGCGTCATCAAGGGAGAACTTACCGCTAGGACTTCTTTACAGGGAAGCGATGAACTAGCCCAGGTAGGAAAGGCCTTGGATCAATTAATAGAACACCAGCAACAAATACTCCTCGGCCTTAGGAGCCGCAGCGATAAACTCTCACAGGAAGCTACAGCTTTGGACGAGATCTCCGACGCAACATCAGCATTCGTCAACATTATAACAAAGGAAGCTGATGAATTAAAGGTGATTACCGAGGACAATGCCGATGCCATATCTTCGGCAAATGCTGGCATAGAAGAAGTAGCCTCCGCCGCCCAGGGCGCTGCAAAAGCAGCTGCCGAAGCCTCGAACCAAGCGGAAATTTTGAGAGGAAATGCCCAGGAAACTGGCGATTTGATAACCTACGCCGCAAAACGGGTAACAGAAATGGCCGAATCATTCCGTCAGATTGCCAAGGTAATTTCGCAATTGAACGAAAGGGCCGGACAAATCGGAAGCATTGTCTCAACCATCTCAAGGGTAGCCGATCAGACGAATTTACTGGCTTTAAACGCAGCCATAGAAGCTGCAAGAGCCGGCGAACATGGCCGCGGTTTTGCGGTCGTCGCCGATGAAGTGAGGAAGCTTGCCGAAGAAAGCAACGAAGCAGCCATGCAAATAGGTTTGTTAGCAAAATCCATCATAGAGGAAACTTCACAAGCCGTAGAAGTCACAAATAAGGGCGTAGAACTGGCAGCGGCAGGAGAAAAGGAAGCTTTATTGATGGAAAAACACATAGGAGACGTTTTGAAGGCCATCGAGCTGATAGTAGATCAGATCCAAAACGTCGCTGCCACTGCAGAGGAACAATCGGCGAGCACGCAAGAAATGGCTGCCTCCATAGACAGAGTTGCACAAGGGGTAGAATCAACTCGGGAAAAAGCAGAGAGCATGACAAAATCGGTAAAAGAATTGGAAGAGCGCGTCGCTGCCCTTAAGCGGGCCTCCCAAGACCTGGAAACTTTGGCCAAGGAACTGCACCGAGAAATCAAACTTTACAAATTGGATTCCGCCGCACTTCAAGAAGAACCTGCAGGGCTAGTGCCGTTAGAATAACTGCTGAATAACTAGGGCTGCCGGTTATTTATCTATCGGCAGCCCTTGATAGACTTGCTACATTCAACTAGAACACAAACCTTAAAGTTAATTTAATCCGCCAACGCTCTCCTAAAGAGGGTTAAATAATCCTCTTTAATCATTTCATGGGAGGGTTGCTCTTCGTGGAAATATTTTTAGCGGCCATATCGGCCAACTTTTCCAAGTATTCCTCTTTTACGCCAAGGCTTGAAAAGATCCATTAAAAACATCATTACTCTTTCATCTTCGGTAGGTTAATCGTAAATATAGTCGGTTCCCTTGCTGATGTCACTTCAATCAAACCATTATGAGCTTCAATGATGTTTTTCGCAATGGCTAATCCGAGCCCAAAACCGGTCATTTCTCCTTTTCGTCGGATCTTATCTGTAGAGCTTCTCTTAAACCTATCAAAAATATTTAATACGATATCGGGAGATATGCCAACTCCATTGTCGGAAACAGATATACGCCACCAACGACCTCCGTCCGATAATGAAACAGATATTATGCCTCCCTCTTTTTCTCCATATTTTCTGCGAGTATATTTTATTGCGTTGTCAATCACGTTTCCTATAGCCCTCTTTAACTCCTCCGGTGATCCCATGGTAAAGGCATCCTTCAGCTGTATATTTACGCTCCATTTTATGTTTCGTCCCTGGGGGTAGCTTTTGTATTCATTTACTAGATCTTCTATTAGTTGATCAAGCCTTATTTTGTGTCTATTCTGAGCCATCGTTTCTATCGATTGCCCTTCCAGCCTTGCAAGGTAGAGCAAATTATCGACCAGATTGGATACACGGTCCTGCTGTTCTATAATCTTTTTAAGTAATTCCTCTCGTTCCTCTTTGGAAAGATCCGGGCTATCTAGCATTATTTCAGCCGCTGCCTTTATGACCGTCATAGGAGTCTGGAACTCATGACTTGCCTCGGCAATAAAATTTCTCATGGCGATTTCTAGTTGCCTTTGTTCTGTGACATCTGTTATTAAAAATAAAAATCCGCTCCCAATGCTTTTGCCCTTACAACATAAGTATTTCTTTTCCGGCTTAGAAATATCGAAATATGTCTCCGATTCGGGGGTTTCTTTCAGGCGATCATAAAGTTCTATTAACTTGGGTATTCCAATAACTCCGACAAAGGGTTTCCCAACGTAGCTTCCTTCGTGCATGGCCAACAAACTTATGGTACTTTCGTTGAGATAACGTATTTTTCCGTGGTTGTCGGCAAGAACCACACCTGCAGGCAGGGAATCCAGTAATTGTTTTAGATTATCTTTTTGTTGGCTGAGGAGCGCTAGGGTTTGTTGCAAATTTTCGGACATTTCCTTTAAAGAAGCAGCTAAATTTGAAACTTCTGGGGGACCGACAAGTGAGAATTTTGCAGCGTGCCCCGAAGCTAAATTTGCTGCCACCGAGCTAAGTTCACTGAGAGGGTGTAAAATCCTTCGAACTATTAAATGACCTAGTAAAATTGCAAACGCAAATAACGATAATAAGGCTAGGAAAAAGTACGTGTTTAACTTTTGACTGATCCTTGAAACTTGAACTAATGGTTTTGATAGCATTACTATAACGTTGCCATCTATCAAATCGATCTTTTTAAAAACATTAACAGTATGTAGTCGCAACGTTTTATTATACGTGCAACTCACGTTGTAAGGCTCCTTGAGCGCCCTTTGAAACTCAGGCCTTACATAAAGGTATTCTATTTTTGCTTCTTCGGGTTGGCTATCCCATAAATTTTTTCCATTGGCATCGTACAATAATATTCTTGCGTTCGTTAAACCTTTGTTGATAGTTAAAAATTGGACGGCTCTCTGGCGATTCATTGGTTGTATCGATATTGATATCTCATCTGCTACGTTTGATAGCTCAGCAATAGAATACTCCACCAACGAACGTTCACAAGTTTTCAATGCAATGTACCATGACAACCCAAGAGACAGCAACACCAAGATGCATGTGAAAAAGATGATCTGGATCTTAATGCTTCTCATCGCTCACACAGCTATCGGCTATTTTGTAGCCTCGATATCGAATGGTCCTAATTAGATTAGGATCAATCCCTGCTTCTTTGAACTTTGTCCTCAATCTGCAAATGTGGGCATCAATGGCACGAGACTCTCCCAACAACGTTCCCCATACTTTTACCAGCAATTCCTCTCTTGATGTAATTTTTGGTGCGTTCTTTAATAAAACCTTCATGATCCTGGTTTCAATAGGTGTTAAATCGATCGTTACATGGTCATATTGCAATTCATTTGCATCCGCATTTAGCTTAAATCGTCCATGATTTATTATCCCATTGGATTGAGGTGTAACTCTTCTTAAAACCGATCTGATTCTGGCGTGTAATTCAGCGAGGGAGAAGGGCTTTTTCACGTAGTCATCTGCACCCAGCTCAAAACCTTCAATTACGTCTCTTTCATCTCGTCTGGCTGTAAGAATTATTATAGGTATATCCCTGGTAAGAGGATCTTTTTTTAATCTACGGCAAACTTCCCAGCCGTCCATCGATGGCAACATTAAGTCTAAGACGACCAGCTTTGGCAACAGTTCGTAGCACAATTCCAGTGCTTTATCCCCATCTTGTGCTATGGTAACATCAAATCCCTTCGTTATTAAATAGCGACTGATAAGAGACGCTATATCTTCTTCATCTTCAACGACGAGAATTCGCTCTCCTTTCAATCCTTATCCTCCTTTGGCCTCCTGATTTGAGAGGCGCTCACTTTCTTTCCGGTAACCAAGTATATAACCCTTTCGGCTAAATTTGTGGCGTGATCGCCAGCCCTTTCTAAGGTACGGGAAATTAACAGAAGCTCCGTTGCCTGCTCTATAACACGTGGCCTTTCCATCATTATTAATAGAAGTTCGTGAAAAATTTGCCGATCCAGATCATCGACCTCATCGTCAAGGCGACAAACCTCTTCTGCCTTCTTTATATCTTTTTCCATTAACGCTTCCAATGCTAGGTTGACCATTTTTCTTATGTCAGCTTCCATGCGTGGGATATCTAAAAGAGGTTTAATGTGTGGACGGTCTGAAAGTTTAATGGCACGTTTTGCTATACTTGTCCCGTAATCGCCGATGCGTTCTAAATCAACCGCCATGTGCATGATTGCCGAAACAATTCTTAAGTCTTGTCCTAAAGGTTGAAATCTAGCCATAAACTTTAAACAACTCATGTCAATATCTTCTGCGAGCTCATCGAGTATGGCATCACCCTCGATAACTTCTCTTGCTTTCAATACATCTTGCTCTTTTAGAGCAACCACTGAACGCGATAAGGCATCCACGGCTAATCTACCAAGTTTTAATAATTTTTCTTCTAAATTTCTTAATTCGATGTCAATGTGTTCTCTCGCATCTAGCTCCATCTCTCCCGTCAACTCCTTCGTATTTTCTGTTATTGAAGATTAGAGGAGAATTTGATAATTTATCCGAAACGTCCTGTAATATAATCTGCTGTACGTTGATCCTCCGGTGCAGTAAATATCTTTTCGGTAGGTTCCACTTCGATTAATTCGCCCATCAGGAAGAAAGCTGTTACATCCGATATTCTAGCAGCTTGTTGCATATTGTGTGTCACAATAACGATTGTGAAATATTTTTTTAAGTTTCGTATTAATTGCTCAATACGCGCAGTTGCCAGAGGATCAAGAGCAGAAGTTGGTTCATCCATCAAAAGTACTTCGGGTTTTACTGCTATTGCCCTTGCCACGCATAGACGTTGTTGTTGACCTCCCGATAAAGATAAAGCTGATCTCGTCAAAATGCCTTTTACCTCATCCCACAAAGCCGCTGACCTTAGACTGCTTTCAACAATTTCGTCCAATTTCTCCCTGTCTTTAATGCCGTGAAGCCTGGGTCCAAAGGCCACGTTATCGTAAATTGACATGGGAAAGGGGTTGGGGCGTTGAAATACCATCCCTACTTTTTTCCTTAGCTCAATCAATTCGACATTAGAAGAATAAATATTTAGGCCGTCTAAATAAACGTTTCCTTCAACTCTAGTATTTGGTATGAAATCGTTCATTCGATTGAGACATCTTAAAAAACTGCTCTTTCCACAACCAGAAGGCCCTATGAGTGCAGTGACACTTTGGTTGTATATATGCATATTTATGTTTTTTAATGCCGGACTATCGCCATAATATAGACTTAAGTTTTCCACTTTAATTTTTACGTTATTCATAGAATCAATAACCATTTTTCCTGTCCTTCCTTCGTTACATTGTTACATCAGATAGTCTCTACGACTTAGTTTTGCACGCATTATTACACCAATTAAGGTAATCCCGAGGACTAGGGCCATTAAGACTAAAATAGCTCCGTATTGTAAGGGGCGTGTTTTATCGATAAAGGTGCCAGCAGTTGCCAAGACGTATACATGGAACGGCAGTGCCATTACTTCATCGAATAAGCTTTTGGCAATTCCCGGAGTGAAAAAGGCAGCGCCGGTAAACATGATGGGCGCCGTTTCGCCGGCTACTCTTCCCACGGATAAAATTGCCCCGGTAAGCACTGATGGCAAAGCTGCGGGTATAACTACCTTGCTGATGGTTTGCCATTTAGTAGCTCCGAGAGCGTAAGCTGCATCCCTTAGGCTTTGTGGTACGGCTTGCAAGGCTGTCTCTGCTGCCCCGACTATAAGCGGGAGAGCCAAACAACCCAAGGTTAATCCTGCCGACAAAAGGGATGGTTTAAATCTCAATAATATGCAAAAAAATGATAGGCCAAATAAGCCGTAAACTACCGATGGGATACCGGCTAAGCTCCTTATGGCCAATCTAAGAGTTGTAGTATAGATGTCTTCCTTTGCATACTCAACCAAATAAATTGCAGTACACACGCCAACAGGAAGGGAGAACATCATGGACACGATAATAAGCTGCAACGTACCTATGAGTGGAGTCAAAATCCCTCCCTCAGTCATGGAATTGCGGGGTGGCTGCGTTAAAAATTCTATTGATATAGCACCAATCCCTTGGGTCACTATAAAAACCAAAATGCTTAATAAAACTATAATGACCAAAATCATTGAGCTCCATAAAACGTATGTTAATAACCTATCCTTGAACTTTCTAGCATTCAACGCCATTGCCACCTCCAGCGTTTTTCGATCCAAATAGCTGTTAAGTTAAGGATTAACGTCATTAATAAAAGAAGTAAACCGGCAAAAAATAGAGCATGATAATGGGGGGAACCAACGGGTGTTTCGCCCATCTCAGCTGCTATGGTAGAAGTTAGAGGCCTTACTGGATCAAAGAGGCTCTCAGGAATAATGGCAGCGCCGCCAGCCGCCATTAAAACGACCATTGTTTCGCCAACTCCCCTCATCATACCTAGTAAACATGCTTGAAGAATTCCCGGGAGTGCAGCCGGCAAGACAACTTTTGAGATTGTTTCTTCCCTGGTAGCCCCAAGGGCAAAGGCAGCCGCTCTAATATCTGTGGGAACAGAGGAAATTGCATCATCAGCGAGCGAGCCGGTGATAGGAATTATAAGAAGGCCTAACAGAATGGATGCGTTGAACAAATTGAGCCCCGTCAGCAAATCAAAAGAGTTTTGAAGCCATGGAGCTATGATGACCATTCCTAAAAAACCAAGAACTACAGAGGGTAGAAATCCTAAGATTTCAAGGGTTGGTTTTAATATGTTTCTCAATGTTTTAGGACATACCTCTGATAAAAATAAGGACACCAAGATGCTGATCGGAAGGGCAATGAGGGAAGATAAAAGAGTTACCGCCAAAGAACCTGCTATTAAGGGCAGCATGCCAAACTCGGGAGGCGAATAGGTTGGATACCAATAAAGACCGAACAATAAGTCCTTTAGTGTAGTAGATTTTAATATGGGTATGCCCTCTTTCGCAAGAAAAAATAATATAAAGATGAGAATAAATATACCGATCATGGCTATTGTGCTAATGGTTATTTTAGCTATGAAATCTGTCGCCTTAAGATCTTTCAACCTCACGGTCCTCCTTGATTAAACTGGATAAAAAATTTTTCTAGCTTTTTCCTCGGAAAGACATTTGATGACTGTGATATGGATTTAAACGAGATTAAATTGGTTTTTCAATGATTTACATTGTTTTTTATCGAATCGTAACAAATCCGGTTCTTTCAACAATCTTTTGGCCTTCGTCGCTCAAGATAAAGTTGATAAAACGCAACGTTTCACCCTGAGGCCACCCTCTGGTGAACATGAACAAATATCGGGATATGGGAAATTCACCTGTACGAACGGTCTCGGGAGTTACTTCAACGTCTTCCACTTTCAGGCCTTTCACATATTTATTCATATACCCGATTCCTATGTAGCTAATCGCTAACCTATTTTGAGAGACTGCTTGGACGATTGCTCCACTTGAGGCCATAATTTGTGCTCTGGGAGTTACTTTGGCGCCTTTCATGACCTTTTCATCCCAAATTTCAAATGTACCTGAACTGGTGTCCCTCGTTATTACGGCTATTCCTTTGTCCGGACCACCAACTTCTTTCCAGTTCGTTATTTTCCCGATGTATATATCCCTTAATTGTTCTAAAGTTAAATTATCGACCGGATTTTCAGGGTGAACGATAGGGATTATTGCATCTATTGCCACTCCAAATGGGACGGGGTAGGCGCCTTTTTTAAAGGCCATTTCAGCTTCTTCCACTTCTATAAACCTGGATGAATTGGCTATATCGCATGTCCCGTCTATTAGAGCTTTGATTCCGTTTCCGCTTCCTTCACCTGAGAGCGAACATTTAATATCGGGATAAAGAGCTACGTAACTTTCTATGACCGCCTGCGCTATTGGTAGCACTGTAGTCGAACCTTTTATTATAAGACTTGAAGCTTCAGCGATATTGTTCAACAGGCTTAGCATTAGAATTACCGTTGTAAGTAAAGTTATCGATTTTTTCACCAGGCCATTCCTCCCATCTTGCTTAAGATGGCTTCATGGATTTCCGCATAAATTTTAGCATAAATATGTAGCGTATTTTTTACAGTTATGTAACGGTTGTGTAACCCTTCCAGGTTTGAAAAAGTATGAATATATTCCCGCTGTGTGAAGTTTAAAATTATTAGATAGATTGTTTTTCCGATGTCAGCGTTGCAGTTTTGGCTGTACCAAATTCCGTTAGAGCTTTCGGTTTGAGAAATTAGAGAGCTTAACTGTCGGGAATTTACCCAAACTGTGGCTTAACTATGAAGCTATATGATAACGGCTTAGGTAAATTCCCGACCTCTTGTCTTTAACTACCGAATCGGGACAAACCCTGTATCTGCCACGATTTTCTGCCCCTCATCGCTTAAGACGAAATTGATGAACCTCATCGTCTCTCCCGTCGGCCATCCTCGCGTAAACATGAAAAGATATCTTGAAATCGGGTACTCTCCGGTACGGGCCGTCTCTACACTTGCCTCTATGTTTTCAACATTTAAGCCCTTTAGGCTCTCGTTTAGATACCCTATCCCGATGTAACCGATGGCCGATTGATTTGTCGCAACTACCTGTACGATTGCACCATTTGAGGCCATGACCTGTGCTTTAGGTGTTACTTTGTCACCCTTCATGACCTTTTCTTCCCAGACTTCGTATGTGCCAGAGCTGGTATCCCGCGTCAGCACGGCGATCGGTTTGTCGGACCCCCCAACTTCTTTCCAGTTAGTTATTTTGCCGTTATAAATATCCCTCAGTTGCTGCAACGTGAGGTTGTTCGCTGAATTATCGGGATGAACTACGGGAACTATTGCATCTATTGCCACCCCAAAGGGCACAGGATAAGCGCCCTTTTCGAAAGCTAATTTTACTTCCTCCAATTTAATGAACCTGGAGGAATTGGCTATCTCACACGTTCCGTCTATTAACGCCTTGATCCCATTTCCGCTTCCTTCCCCAGAGATAGAAAATTCTGTATCGGGGTAAAGCGCTTTGTATTTTTCCATAGCTGCCTGAGCTATGGGCAACACCGTGGTAGATCCCTTTAAGGTAAGGCTTGCTGCCAAAGCTCCGTTACCAAACGCACCAAGTATCAAAATTGCTGCAAGTAACGACATTACCAATTTTTTCATGATTTACCCCTCCAATTTTTATTTTTAACTTTCAGATGAATGATAACAAAAGGAAGTAACGCATTTATCGCTATGACGTAACAAAATCGTGACATTGACTTAAACCTATATTAATGAGGGGTTTGGCAACAAAAAAGGCAGAGACGAAATCTCTGCCTTTTTATGTGCAATTTGAGCAGAAAAAGAAAATAACAATATCAACAGAACAACCACACAAAGGGGGCTAATAAAAACACTGAAAGCACAGCCCTTATAAAATATATGGCCGTGAGTTCCCAAAAATTTAAAGGTATAGAGGAATTTAATATCAAAACTCCGATCTCGGTCATATAAATTATTCCGGTTGCAGATATGCAGGCACACATAAATTTGCCAGCAACAGTGGTACAGGTCGCTCCAATAACTGCAGCCAAAAATTGATCGGCAAAGGCAAGCACAAAGGCAGGCGCCACTTTGAAAGCTTCGGGAATTCTGACCAACTCCAACAACCACTCAAAGGGCAAAGAAATCCACTGAAATACGGGAGTATAAGTTGCAATGATGAGCACAATGGTACCCCAAGACACGACAAGCGGCATGGTGCTAACGACAAGAAAAGAAAAGGTTTGATAGCAAGTTTTGATTATTGTATTGATACCTTCCTTTTTAGCCCTCTCAACGGCGGAGGCCAAAGCCCATTCGCTCAATGAATACCCCGCAGGAATTTCCCTTTCAGGTATTTGTTGTCCTGACCTCCCCGAGTACGTATCAGGTATGTTTTTAAGGGGCCATATGCGTGGTGCCAATATGGCAAGGATTAGAGACACGATGTAAATGGCAATAAGAATTTGAAAATACATGTGGGGCAAACCAACGAAATCGGCCATCACATAAATATAGGCAACACTTATGACGGAAAAAGATGTAGCGATAATAGACGCTTCGCGATCGCTATAATACCCTGCGTCATGTAATCTTGTGGTAATTACGACCCCTACGGAGTTACTTCCAAGCCACGACGCTAAACAATCAATGGCTGACCTCCCGGGAAGCTTAAACAGAGGTTGCATCAGTGGCCGAGCCAAAGTTCCGACGTATTCCATTAATCCGAAGTCCGTTAAAAGCGAAACCGCAGCAGCCAAAACGCTAAAAATCACCAACAAAGAAGGAGCCAGCACCAATGCAGGCGTTCCTCCGGTATCCATGCTCCATATAGCCTCAGGTCCTATCTTGTAAAAAATCATTATGAAAAATATTGCCCCCGCAAGTCTAGAAACAAACCAAAGGGGACCCACCACAAAGAGGTCCTTAAAAAATTGGTTTTTCATGATGGAACTCGGCTTTAAAAGCGTTGCATACACCGTGATAATAGCACTTAACACGACTAAAATCATTGCCGTAACCGTTAAAAACGGTTTAAAGGCATCTTTAGCCCAATCGATGATGATTCCTAATACAGTGTTGAGAGTTCCATCTTGGGGAACGGGGACCAAGAAAAGGAAAATTCCCAATAATGAAGGGATCAAAAAACGCATAAT
>JAAYTM010000084.1 GCA_012518015.1 Synergistaceae bacterium | reverse complement strand
TATCGTTATTCCCCGTTCCCTTTCCTCGGGTGCCTTGTCTATTTCCTCGAAGGCCGTGAAGTCGGCATACCCTACTGTGGACAGCACCCTCGTTATGGCAGCTGTCAAGGTAGTCTTGCCGTGGTCTATGTGCCCTATGGTTCCTATGTTTAAATGTGGTTTTACCCTCTCAAACTTTGCCTTTGCCATGCTTGTCAGCCTCCCTAAAAAATTTAATAATTTGCCTAAATTGTTAATAAACGGACGTCTAAGACGCCGATGCTAAAAGCTTCTCGGCCACTTCGGGCGGCACTTCCTCGTAATGACTAAATTGCATTGTAAAGGTAGCTCGACCAGATGTCTTGTTCCTCAGCGCACTGGCATAGCCAAACATCTCCGCCAGCGGTACATAAGCCTTCACAACCTTAGCTCCTGATCGAGTGGTCATGTTTTCAATGCGACCTCTTCGTGATGACAGATCTCCAATCACATCGCCTAAATATTCTTCCGGAGTTACTACTTCTACCTCCATGATTGGTTCCATCAATACAGGATTAGCCTTTCTCATGGCCTCTTTAAAGGCCATGGAGGCAGCTATCTTAAAGGCCATCTCGGAGCTATCAACCTCATGAAAGCTTCCATCCACCAAAGAAACCTTGACTCCTATGACGGGGTACCCTCCTATAATGCCACTGGTAAGAGCTTCTTCTATTCCTTTTTGTATAGCTGGTATAAACTCTTTAGGTATAACGCCACCAACAATTTTATCCTCAAATTCGTAACCCGCATGTCCTGACATTGGTTCTATTTCGAGCACTACGTGGCCGTACTGACCTCGACCGCCAGACTGACGTATGAATTTGCCCTCTCCTGCCGCAGGTTTTTTGATCGCTTCACGATAGGCAACCTGAGGTTTGCCAACCCTCACGTCGACCCCAAACTCCCTTCTCAACCTCTCCACTATGACCTCCAAATGGAGTTCACCCATGCCAGAGATTATCGTCTGGCCAGTCTCGTGATCTATTGCAACCCTAAAAGTAGGGTCTTCTTCCGACATGGCAGCTAAACCCTTTGACAATTTGACTTGATCTGCCTTGCTCGCCGGTTCGATGGCTAGAGAAATCACGGGCTCCGGGATGTTCATGCCCTCCAACAGTATGGGCTCTCTTTCATCACATAGGGTATCGCCAGTTCGAGTGCTTTTTAAACCGGGTAGAGCTACGATCGTACCGGCTGGCGCGGACTCAATATCTTCGCGCTTGCTAGCATGAACCCTCAATATTCTACCGACACGCTCTCTTTTCTCAGTATTTGCGTTAAAGACCGTCATGCCAGTATGCAATGTCCCACAATATATTCTTGTATAAACCACTCTGCCCACAAAGGGATCCACCAGGACCTTGAAAGCCAAAGCTGAAAAGGGCCCCTTTGGATCAGTGTGGCGCACCACTTCCTCTCCAGTTTTTAGGTCAACGCCCTTTACCGGAGGAATTTCTAAAGGAGATGGAAGGTAGTCAATGATAGCGTCAAGCAACAGTTGAATGCCCTTGTTTTTAAGGGCAGATCCACAAAGAAGTGGAACCAACTTTAGATCGATGGTCCCAAGGCGCAATGCTTTTCGAATCTTCTCTTCAGAAACCTCTTTTCCTTCGAGGTAGGCTTCCATAATTTTGTCATCTATTTCAGCCAAGGCCTCTATCAAATGTTCGCGCCATTTTTGAGCCTCAGCCAAATATGCTTGCGGTATCTCATCCAACTCCATGCGAGTGCCCAGTTCATCTGCATACTCAATGGCTCTCATCCCAACCAGGTCAATAATGCCCCTAAAGGCATCTTCCGCGCCCATGGGCAATTGAATGGGAACTGGATTTGCCCCCAATCGCTCATTTATTTGCCTCATGACATCAAAAAAGTTAGCGCCAACTCTATCCATTTTGTTTATAAAGGCAATCCTCGGCACCCTGTATTTATCAAGCTGACGCCATACAGTTTCTGACTGAGGTTCCACCCCGCCAACAGCGCAAAATACGGCAACTGCCCCGTCTAGCACTCTTAGGGAGCGTTCAACCTCCATCGTAAAGTCCACGTGCCCGGGTGTATCAATTAAGTTAATCATGTAATCTTTCCAATAGCATGTAGTAGCCGCTGAAGATATGGTAATACCCCGCTCACGCTCTTGCTCCATGAAATCCATGGTTGCAGCGCCTTCATGAACCTCGCCTATTTTGTGGATTTTACCAGTATAAAACAATATTCGCTCCGAAGTCGTCGTCTTGCCAGCATCAATATGAGCTGCTATGCCTATGTTTCGAATGCTTCGAATATCTATTCCTCCGTCGCTCATGCTTTACAAATCACCACCCTGCATGATACCTGTTTCCTACCATCTATAATGGGCAAATGCCCTGTTCGCTTCCGCCATTCTATGTGTGTCTTCTCGTTTCTTTATAGCTGTACCTTCTCCTTTGTAGGCATCGATAAATTCCCTGGCCAAACATTCGATCATGGGAATTCCCTTACGAGACCTGGCGCTCTTTATAATCCACCGTATTGCTAACGCCTGGGCCCGATAAGGTGCCACCTCGACCGGTACTTGATAAGTTGCTCCTCCGACACGTCTAGGCCTGACCTCAACTAGGGGTTTAACATTTTCCAGGGCCTTTTCGAACACTTCATCGGGGGCAACATTAAGCCTTTTTCCAGCTTGTTCCAAGGCCTCGTAAACAATGCGTTCAGCAACGCTCTTCTTGCCGTCGTACATTAGACAATGAATGAACTTAGCTATGGCCTCGCTCTTATATAACGGATCAGGATCAACTTTTCTTTTTGCCACATGCGCCTTTCGCGGCATGACATCAACCTCCTCGCTTGTTCTTGGCTATTTTGGCTTTCTCACGCCGTACTTAGATCTACTCTGACGGCGATTTTCCACGCCGCCACAATCAAGTGCCCCGCGTATTATATGATAACGGACGCCCGGCAAATCCTTGACGCGTCCCCCCCGAACTAATACCACTGAGTGTTCCTGCAAGTTATGGCCTATGCCTGGAATGTAGGCGGTCACTTCAATACCATTCGTCAATCTCACGCGAGCCACTTTCCTCAATGCAGAGTTCGGCTTCTTGGGAGTGACGGTATATACCCTCGTGCAAACGCCTCTTTTTTGAGGATTTCCCTGAAGCGCAGGAGCACCAGAACGTTTCTTCTTTCCCTTACGGCCTTGACGTATTAGCTGATTTATGGTAGCCACAAAAGTCCCCCCTTTAGCTTTATTGAGCTTCCTTTGTCTGTTTATCCTTTAACAAACCGGCTACAGCCGCTGGTCTTTCAATGACACAAGCCCTTCCCAATATCTTGGAATTATCAACCCATTCCACGGGTATTTCCCTAATCTCTGCTTCCTTTAATATGGGTTCGATGACCTTTCTTTCGGCGTCACGTGCAAAAAATATCTTCTTGATCTCAGATCTTAGTAATCTACGTAAAACACTTTTGGCTCCTACGACGCGATCGCTTTCAACAAGCTCATGTAAGGGCATGACAAACCTCCTCTTAACGACATGAGCACCGTGGAATAATATCAACGCTGGGACTTTATGTCAAGTGGGGTCTTCCTTGCAGATCGACCCCATGATCGAAACAGACCTTATCATGAACGATCCACGGACACAGGTTCGTACGAAATTTCTCCCTCGGCTTCCACTATTTCAAAGTTGCGATTTGCGGCTGCTCCAGTGCCAGCGGGAATCAGATGTCCAATTATGACGTTTTCCTTTAAACCTCTCAGATAATCTATTTCGCCACGAACGGCAGCAGAAGCTAAGGCCTGAGCCGTTTGCTGGAATGATGCCGCAGATAGGAAACTGTCAGTTGCAAGGGCAGCCTTGGTGATCCCCAATAACACCGGTTTCCATATTGGCTCTTGGCGAAGCTTTCTCACGAAGATAACCCTTTGAATTAACCTTTCGACTTGAGAAAGGGCCAATATGGGTCTTACAACAATCTTTGTAGGTTCAACCTCTATGATGCGCTCCAGGACTTGTTGATTTATCTCCGTTCCGGCAGAAACCACTATATTGCCCAAATTATCCTTCACCGGTTCCAGCAAAACTTTGCCATAGATCTTCTCTGTCATCACGCTATGCAGTATCTTTTGCCTCGAGTAAATCTCACCGTCTGCTTCAATAGCTGTTGTTTTGCCCTCGATTATTCCGCGAACTATGCTGCCATCGACAATGGGAGGAATGTCCTCAGGTTCGTTACCACTTGAATCGATGACCTTGCTCAGCGAGCGTCCCCAAATCTTGCTGATCAAATATTCCTGAATTGCGTCGGATAGATCTATGGTCTCGGGTGCCTTCCATATTTTGATTTCCTTGATCGATTTTTCCTTCAACCTCAGAGCTATATCCTTCGTTAAGAGTGCATCCTTATGTGCAATGACCTCCCCATCGCAAAGGACATCTTCAGCCAAATAAGTGACATCGCAGAGCGAGAAGAGTTTATCGGTATCCAAAACCTGCAAGGGCTTTCGCAAATCTTGGGTTATAAGCGCAAGCTGTTTGATGGTTAAGGGGGAGTTGGCCTCAATGCGCACTCTTTCGCCTACTTCGTAGGGTTCAAGGAGCTCTAATCCCTCAAGTTCGCGCCGGAAAAGCGACTCTCCAACTATGACACGAACTAGTTCCCCTTCGTCTTCTACGATCAATTCTGTAAGCGCTGTGCCGGGTTGAAGCAGAATTTTTATTGCCTGTTCATCGAGTACTTCCCCTTTATATTGCGCGGCATGCTCTAAAGATCCCTTGCCGATAACATCTCTCAAAATCTTGCCCTTTAACAAGGCAACTGATTCATCCAGGCAACGCTGATTGTGGCTCTGGATTTCTTGAATTTCCTTTTCCAGCTCATCTATCCATACTATTTCTCCAACCACGTAAGAAGTATCACCTTCATCGGCTATGCGCACCTTGTTCACCGGAGCTACCTTACGCAAGATAACTTCAATATGTTTGTTGTTTATAGAAACTCCCTGGGACTTGTAAACCTCTTGTATTCCATCGACCAAATATGTATGAACGGCCTCGATCCCCTTTACTTCCATCAGTTGTTGCGGATCGATATAGCCTTCCGTTAAAATCTGGCCCTTTTTGACGATATCTCCTTCTTCCACCAAAAGCAGCTGGGCCGATGGCACATTAAATGTGGTTTTCTCATCCCCGCTATCCGAATGTATAACTATCTTTCTCTTTCCTCCCATATCTCGGATTTCAACCACTGTACCGTCAATTTCAGAAAGTAGAGCTATCTTTTTGGGCTTTCTCACCTCAAACAACTGTTCGACGCGGGGTAAGCCCTGGGTGATATCCTCTCCCGTGATCCTCACTCCGCCGGTATGAAACGTCCTCATCGTAAGCTGAGTACCAGGCTCTCCTATCGATTGAGCAGCGACAATGCCCACGGATTCTCCTATAGCAACTGGCTTTCTCGTAGACAGGTCAAGGCCGTAACATCTCTGACATATCCCGTTGCGTAAGACACAAGTCATGGGACTTCTCACCCATATGCCTTCAATATTTGCTGCTTCTATCTTCTCAGCCCTGACTTGATCTATTATCTCGCCCGCTTTAACGAGTACCGTCCCTTCAAGCGGATGTCGCACATCTTCAAGCGCAGTCCTTCCGTATACCCTTTCGCTCAAAGGAATCACAACTTTGCCATCTTGAAGCAAGGGCGCTACAAATACACCCTTATCGGTGCCGCAATCCTCTTCCAGGATGATCAAGTCTTGCGATACATCAACGAGACGTCTCGTCAAATATCCTGATTTGGCTGTCCTCAAAGCTGTATCGGCAAGCCCTTTTCTTGCCCCGTGGGTAGAAATGAAATATTCCAACATGTTTAGGCCTTCTCTAAAGTTCGACACAATGGGATAGTCAATGACTTTGCCCGATGGATCGGCCATAACCCCTCGAATGCCGGACAACTGCGACAGCTGGCTTTTACTGCCACGCGCTCCGGAATCCACCATCATCCGAAGGGGGTTTAGTTCATCCATGTGCTCCAATATGCAGTCTGCAATTCTTGCCGCTGCTTCAGTCCAAAGCAACTCTGTTTCCCTTAGATATTCATCCTCTGTCAAAATGCCCATACCGTATTGAGCATTCAGTTCGCTTTCCTTTTCCATGGCCTCCCTTACAATTTCTTCCTTCTCGGGAGGAGTGACGACGGAGTCTATATTCAAAGAAACGCCGCTTTTAGTAAACCATTTATAGCCCAAGAACTTGATGCCATCCAGCATTTTTACGAGATCTTCGTGTTCTACCTTATCAAAAGCCAGATCTAACATTGACCCTAAATCCTTCTTGGCTATTCGTCTGTTTATATATCTGAGCGATGGATGAAGCACGCTGTTAAACAAAGCCCTTCCAGGAGAGGTTTCAATGAACTCTCCTTCCCACAGCATTTTGACCTTTGCATGGGGATGGACATTCCCGTGGTCAAGTGCTATAAGTACGTCTTCTATATCCTTAAAGGTCATGCCTTCTCCCTTTTGGCCTTCGACCATGGCTGTCAAATAGTATATTCCGAGCACTACGTCTTGTGTGGGCGTGACTATAGGACGCCCATGCGCCGGCGATAATAAATTGTGTCCTGCAAGCATCAATACTCTTGATTCAGCTTGGGATTCTAAGGATAAAGGAACGTGCACGGCCATTTGATCTCCGTCGAAATCAGCGTTGAATGCAGTACAGACTAAAGGATGTAGTCTAATGGCTTTGCCTTCCATGAGCAATGGTTCAAAGGCCTGGATTCCCAATCTATGAAGCGTGGGAGCACGATTTAGCATGACGGGATGATCTTTTATTATCTCTTCCAAGGCTTCCCAGATTTCATCTCTTCTGCGCTCTATTATGCGTTTTGCCCCTTTCACATTTGAAGCTATGCCCTTTTCTATCAACTTATGCATCACAAAGGGCCTGAACAACTCCAAGGCCATTTCCTTTGGCAATCCGCACTGGTACAGTTTTAACTCAGGCCCTATGACAATTACAGACCTTCCCGAGTAATCAACGCGCTTGCCAAGTAAATTTTGACGAAAACGACCTTTCTTCCCCCTTAGCAAATCTGTCAAACTTTTAAGGGGACGATTGCCCGCTCCTAGGACAGCTTTGCCAACTCGGCCGTTATCTATCAGGGCATCAACTGCCTCTTGCAGCATCCTCTTTTCGTTCCTTATTATCATCTCGGGCGCACGAAGTTCCTGCAATCTCTTTAGACGATTGTTTCGATTTATAACACGCCTGTAAAGGTCGTTTAAATCAGATGTAGCAAACCTTCCTCCATCCAACTGTACCATCGGTCGCAAATCAGGAGGAATTACGGGCAAGACGCTTAATATCATCCATTCGGGCTTACTATCACCCTTCCTAAAATCCTCGACAACCTGCAGGCGCTTTATCAGCCTGCGCTTCTTTTGACCCGTCGAATTTGCGGTTTCTTCTCTCAATGATGCAGCCAATTCATCTATATCTATTATCTTTAACAACTCTAAAATGCTTTCAGCTCCGATGCCAGCCGCAAAGTCCTTATCGTAAGCCTTACATAACTTTTGTTCCCTTTCTATTATGATGTCGCACTGTTCGAAAGGAGAATCGCTGCCATCGATCACTATATACGATGGATCTTCGACGACCACAGTTTCCTGCTGAGAAGCAAACCTTTCAGGATAATTTTTCATATAAAGCTGCAGCTCCGACGCTGAAACTATGTCATCTTTCGAGAAGGGAAGGCGAACTGTAGCGATTACCAAAAAGGCTTCCTGATTCTTGATGGCCAACCTCTCAAATTCGACTTTTATGCCTTGCTTTTTAAGTCGTTCGATATCACTCTGGCTTGCTACGTCCCCTACCTTCAAGGTTGCACCCTCTTCGATCTCGGTTATAGTGTAAGCCGGCTCAACCTTAAAGAGGTCATCTCCATACTCCGTCCGATAACGAGATACTTGCTGAGCCGAGAGCACATCCCCATCCTTCAAGGGTAGATCATCAATGCTGGTAATGCGATAAGCCTCTTCTGCCTTAAACTTTGGATCATAATGCCTATGTATGCGCTCTTCACAGGCAGGGATAAGATCGCCCTTTTTGGCCAAATCAGGTCTTTTGCCCTCCATGACGACCTTGTATAAAAGCTCTCTTCTCCTCATGGGCGCAAAGTAAATTACTCTCTCCAAATCTTTGGCTGTCGTCCCCAAAAACAAGTTAAGCCTGCTCGGAATGCCGCGCAGATACCAAATGTGAACAACGGGACATGCCAGTTCTATATGACCCATCCGTTCCCGCCTTACCTTGCTATCGGTTACCTCCACACCACAGCGATCGCAGATTATGCCTTTAAACCTTGGCCCGTTGCGTTTGTATTTTCCACATGCACACTCATAACTCCTCACAGGACCGAATATACGCTCACAGAATAGCCCATCTTTTTCAGGCCTAAGGGTCCTATAATTTATCGTCTCCGGCCTTTTCACTTCGCCGCTTGACAGCTCTCTTATCCTTTCCGGACTCGCCAATCTAATTCGAACGCCAACAATCTCACACTTATCCATTTATGCATCATCCCCCTCAGGGTCAACCTCTTCTTCGCTTGGATTTCCAAAGATCCTGGCTTCCAATTTTACTTTCGCTTCTTCTTTCGCCTGTACTTCGACCGGTTTTTTCTCCGGCTCCTTCGTCGGATGTTTTTCTTCCTCCTCGGCATACTCTATGCTTTCACCATCATATAGCACTTGCACGTCCAGCCCCAATCCCTGAAGTTCTTTTATCAACACTCGGAAACTTTCCGGTACGCCAGGTGTGCCTATATTTTGACCTTTAACGATGTTTTCAAAGGTCTTAAGCCGCCCTTGCACGTCATCGGACTTGATTGTCAACATCTCCTGTAAGGTATGGGCTGCTCCGTATCCTTCTAAAGCCCATACTTCCATCTCCCCAAAGCGCTGCCCACCAAACTGGGACTTACCTCCCAAAGGTTGCTGCGTGATCAAGCTGTAGGGACCAACGGATCGTGCGTGAATCTTGTCATCTACGAGATGAATAAGCTTAAGCATGTACATATATCCCACGGTTACCTTATTTTCGAAGGGTTCGCCAGTCCTACCATCGTAAAGGACAATGCTTCCGTCTCTCGTAAGATCGGGGAATTTGCGATCTCGAATTTCTTCAATATACTCACATATCTCTTCCACCGAAGCGCCTTCAAAAACCGGAGTAGCAACGTTCCATCCATTGTAATAGGCCACGAGTCCCAGCACAGTCTCGAGCACTTGCCCCAGATTCATACGACTTGGCACGCCCAGGGGATTTAAGACTACATCAACTGGAGTGCCGTCCGACAAATAAGGCATATCTTCGACTGGCAAGATGCGAGAAATCACGCCTTTGTTACCGTGACGCCCGGCCATCTTGTCCCCTACGGTTATTTTCCTGAGCTGGGCCAAAAAAACTTTAACAACTTCGTTGACGCCTGGGGGAAGATCATCTCCATATTCTTCTCGGGAAAGCCTTTTTACGGCAACCACCTTACCACCCTCACCGTGAGGTACACGCAAAGAAGTATCTCTAACCTCGCGCGCCTTCTCTCCAAATATGGCCCTCAGCAACTTTTCCTCAGGTGTTTGGTCCGTTTCTCCCTTTGGAGAAACTTTGCCAACCAGTATGTCTCCCGCCCTTACCTCGGCTCCTACTCGAATGATCCCTCTTTCATCCAGATTTTTCAGTTGATCTTCACCAACATTAGGTATGTCTCTAGTGATCTCCTCGGGCCCTAACTTCGTATCCCTTGCATCTAATTCATACTCCTCTACGTGAATAGAGGTGTATATATCTTCTTTTACGAGCCTCTCGCTCAAGAGAATAGCATCCTCGAAGTTGTAACCTTCCCACCCCATAAAGGCGACCAATACATTTCTTCCAAGTGCTAACTCACCCTGATCAACAGCCTGTCCGTCTGCAAGGAAATCACCGGTCTCAACTACATCTCCTTTTCTAACAACAGGACATTGATGTATAACTGTGCCTTGATTTGATCTCCTAAACTTGATCAAGGTATATGTATCGATTTCTCCGTCATCGGCAGTAACCTGGATTTTATTGGCGTCCACGTATGTAACGGTACCTGCCTTTTTTGCCAAGATACAAGAACCCGAATCCCTTGCTACCTTTTCCTCTATGCCAGTCCCAACCAAGGGGGCCTCGCTTTGTATCAGAGGAACGGCTTGTCGTTGCATATTGGATCCCATCAATGCCCTGTTAGCATCATCGTGCTCCAAAAAGGGAATCAAAGCTGCCGATACCGATACTATCTGCTTTGGCGTCACGTCGATATAGTTGACTTGTTCAGGAGGCACTATAACTATGGAGCCACGATGTCTGACGTGTACGTCTTCTTGATTAATTCGACCATTCTCATCGAGTGGAATGTTTGCTCTTGCCACGAAAGCCTCGTCTTCTTCGTCGGCCGGTAAATACACAATCTCGTCAGTGACATAGCTGTCCCTAACGACTCGTTTAGGCGACATTAAAAATCCGTATTCATTCACCTTAGCGTAGTTGGCCAATGAGGTAACCAATCCGATATTTGGACCTTCCGGCGTTTCTATCGGACATATCCTGCCATAATGAGAGGGGTGTACATCCCTGGCCTCAAACCCAGCCCTCTCTCTTGTTAAGCCACCAGGTCCCATGGCTGACAATCTGCGTCTATGAGTTACATCGGCCAAAGGATTAGTTTGATCCATAAATTGAGATAACTGACTCGAACCGAAAAATTCCCTTATAGCCGCTGAAATTGGACGTATGTTTATAAGGTCATGTGCAGTAGCGGCAGAAAGATCCGGTGTGGTCGTCATCCGGTCCTTTGCTATTCGTTCCATCCTCAGCAATCCGATGCGGATCTGATTTTGAAGAAGTTCGCCGACTGAACGCACGCGCCTATTGGCCAAATGGTCTATGTCGTCCTCTCGCTCTATTCCATCTCTCAAGTTAAGTATTCCCTTAGTTATCGTTATTAAATCCTCGATTGTGAGCAATCGAACCTCTTCGGAGATATTAAGTCCTAATCTTCGATTTAGCTTATATCTTCCAACTCGACCAAGGTTATAACGCCTCGTATCGAAGAAAAGTGAGTTAACGTACTCCTTTGCGTTTTCTACCCTTAGAGGTTCGTTGGGACGCATGCGCTTAAAAATCTCCAACATCGCTTCTTCCGAAGAGTCAGTCCCGTCACGTTCAAGCGTAGCGGGAAAAACAGGATCTACATTCCACAGCCTCACCTTCGTACGGCCGCTATCCCACAATTTTTCCACGTGTTCTTTAGTAAGGCGATCATTTTTAGGTATGATGACATGTCCTGCGTCATCTATGATATCCTCCGCTATCAGACGTCCTCTAACATCTTCCTCGACGAGGTCGAATTCCTCTTCAACACCGCCAAATGTTCTCAGCAACTCTGTGTTGTCCTTAAGACCAAAGGCCTTCAGCAATACGGTTGCTGGCACCTTGCGGCGATTGTCTATATTCACGGACAAGACGTCACCTGGAGTAAGATCAAATTCGAGCCAAGCGCCTCTATCGGGAATTATTTTAGCTTTACACACTTCCTGTCCCGGTGAACCCGATTCGATGCTAAAATACACACCAGCGGAACGAGCAAGCTGATTCACGACAACCCTTTCCGTTCCGTTAATTATGAAACTTCCCCTATCCGTCATGACAGGGAAATCTCCGAGGAAAATTTCTTCTTCTTTTATCTCACCTGTATTGCGATTTACAAGCTGAACAGTGGCACGTAACGGCATCGACCATGTCAGGTCCTTTTGCCTGGCCTCCTCTTCAGTCAAAGTGGGTGGGTCGATGTAGTAGCGCACGAACTCTATGACAAAGGATCCGTCATAACTTTCTATCGGGAAAATCTCCTCGAGCAATTCCTGAAGCCCCTGGGATTTCCTGTAATCTGGAGGAACATCCGGTTGCAAGAACCAACTATATGATTCATGTTGCAACTCGACTAAATAAGGTAGAGCAACTAGCTCCTTTGAAGGGCCAAAGGTTAACCTTTCGCGTTTTCTCCCCATTTTTACAAACTCCGGCATGGGAGCAACGACCTCCCTATATTATATGTTTTTGATGGGTTAAAAGGGAATAACTGCTTATAATGCAAGCGAAAATGATAACAGATGCCAAAGACTCTGTCAATATCACAAAATGACCTTTTCCATAATTTGAGGTAATTATGGATATTCTACGTTTCTGAAGGGATTTATGTATATAATTTAGACATGTAATGGTGGGCAGGGGGGGATTTGAACCCCCACAGGCATCACGCCCACTGGCTCCTGAGGCCAGCGCGTCTACCTTTCCGCCACCTACCCTCATTTCAACCACGTTCTAAGCAATTAGTCATTATACTATGTTTCATAACCTCTCGTCAAACTCAGCCCAAGGACGCTCTGTAAAGTCGATCCCTAATGGCTAAACCCAGTCCCTCCTTCTTTGGATAATCAGCAACGATTACTTCTACTCCCCTCTTTTCAAGGTATCTTAAAGCCATAAACAGCCCCCGAGCATAATGTTCGAGAGATTCAAATAAGATGACATCATCGCCCACGCTTGAAGGCGGTTTCCTTATGCCCAAATAACCAATCTTTTTGACTTCAAGCTCGGGCCAATCCTCGCCTTCCTTCCACAACAAAACCTTACAACTCGGTGCATAATGTCTGTAGCGGGTGCCAGGTGACCTCCTTTTTTCGTCTGTTCTTTCGTTTCGATTTAAGCCCTCAGGCAGTATTACCCTTTCGCCAAAACTCTCCAAGGCCTCAACGGGCAGTCCTCCCGGCCTTAAAAGCACCACCCTTTCTCCCGTAACATCGATGACTGTGGACTCGACGCCAACATCGGTTGGACCGCTGTCCAGTATGACATCTATCTTATCTCCCAGATCATCGTAGACTGCCTCAGCGTTTGTGGGACTGGGCCTTCCGCTAGTGTTTGCGCTAGGGGCGGCTATGGGTATACCTGATTTTTCTATTAACGCAAGCGCCACCGGATGAGAAGGCATCCTTATAGCAACCGTGTCAAGCCCTCCGCTTGTAATCTTTGGAACTATCTCTTTTGACTTCATGACCAACGTCAATGGGCCAGGCCAAAATGCCTTCATTAAGTTTAAGGCCCTTTGACTACAGTAAGCGATCCTTTGTGCTGCCTCCAGACTTGCTACATGCACGATCAAGGGATTGTCCTGAGGCCTTCCTTTAGCGAGAAAAATTTTTCTCACAGCCTCTTCATCTAAAGCATTTGCTCCAAGGCCATATACGGTCTCAGTGGGAAAAGCCACTAAACCTCTTTCTCTGATCTTTTCTGCGGCGAGCTTTATCACCTCAACGTCGGGATTCCATTTATCTACTTTATGCACGGTAGCTCTTTTCAATCAGTTTCATCTCCAAATACTTTTTTGCAAACTTCCAAGAGTTGGGGAAAATTGCCTTCAATAATGGCATTCCTGGATTTACGCGCAAGCTCTAACATAAAATGAAGATTGTGCCAGGTACATAACCTTGAGGCCAAGATCTCCCCTGCTTTGTGGAGATGACGAATGTAAGCTCGGCTAAAATTTTTGCATACGTAACAGTTGCACTCCGAATCTAAAGGGGAAAAATCTTCCCGAAGTTCAAGCCTTCGAACGTTTAAATTGCCCTTAGACGTCAAAACGGAGCCATTTCTCGCATTTCGCGTCGGTAGGACGCAGTCAAACATGTCCATACCCCTAGCAATCCCTTCCGTCATGTCAAGAGGATGGCCAACGCCCATCAAGTACCGAGGCTTATTCTTGGGCAATACTTGATCCATTAGCTCCAAGGTAGCATACATCAACTCCCTGGGCTCGCCTACGGCCAATCCGCCTATCCCATAACCAGGAAAATCCATGTCAACCAGGGCATCACTGCAATATTTGCGCAAACTAGGAAACACCGACCCCTGCACTATGCCAAACAAGGCTTGATCCTTCCTGGAATGGGCCTGCTTGCATAACTTTGCCCATTTTATGGTCCTAAAAGTCGCCCCTTTAGCTTCATCTTCGGTTATAGGATAGGAAGTGCATTCATCAAAACACATGGCTATATCACCGCCAAGCGATTCTTCTATTGACATGACTAATGCGGGGGATAAAAAGTGCCGGCTGCCATCCAGGTGAGACTGAAACTCAACACCTTCATCATTTACTTTGTTGAGAGAAGCCAGAGAAAAAACCTGAAAACCTCCGCTGTCAGTCAAAACGGCCCTATCCCACCTCATAAACCCGTGCAAACCTCCGGCTTTCTCAATGACATCGATACCAGGGCGCAAATATAGGTGATAAGCGTTGCACAAGATGATCCGAGCTCCTAACATCTCCAGTTCAAATGGCGCCATGGCCTTGACGGTGGCCTGAGTGCCAACAGGCATGAAACAAGGCGTCTCTATGATTCCGTGAGGAGTTAAAAGCCTTCCAGCTCTTGCTCCTGTATGAGGACATTCCGCAACAATCTCGTAATCAAAAAAATCGTAGTTTCTCATAAATTACCATCCTAAAAGACTGATCGAATTTTCCATTACAACTTTTGTTAACTCATCAAAAGGCATGCCCCGCAATGAAGCTATGGTCTCATAAACATAACTCACGTTGGCCGGTTCATTTACCTTTCCCCGCGAATTTTCAGGCGAAAGATAAGGAGAATCAGTTTCACAAAGTACCCTGTCCAAGGGAATGGACGCGGACACTTCTCTTAAGATTTCATTTTTCTTATACGTGATATTACATGCAAAGGAGATATAAAATCCCATATCGATTGCCCTCATTGCATGATCTTTGTTCCCCTGAAAGCAATGCAAAATCCCGCCCACTTCATGGGCGCCTTCCGACTTTAGGATAGCTAACGCCTCATCGTAAGCATCCCTTATATGACATATCAGCGGTTTTTTCAAGCTTTTGGCCCACTCTATGTGCTTTGCAAAGATATCCCGCTGGGCACTGGCAGGGGAGAGGTTGCGATAATAATCCAATCCCGTCTCCCCTATGGCGATGACATGTTCGTTTTCACCCAAAGAAATGAGTTCTTCAGGTATTACTCCATTTAACTCTTTAGCGTCATGTGGATGAACGCCAACAGCAGCGAATGTCCTTATCGAAGATATCTCCTTTGCCAGCGATAGGGCCTCAAAGCTTGAGGCCTCGTCAGCTCCAACTATCAACAAGCGACTTAAACCTCTGTCAACTGCTCTTGACAGAACATCATCGAGTCTTGACTTTAATGCTGGCATGTATATATGACAATGAGTATCAACTAGGGACACAACCGTTACAACTCCCTTAAATTAATATAGGCTCAATGCACGCGGCTTCCCAAGGGTATGTCTTCGTTGTCCACAGTAAGGAGCGCTAGTTGGGATCCGTCCGGAGACTCCGCGGCCAAAAGCATTCCATTGCTTACAACTCCTCGAAGCTTAGCGGGCTTCAAGTTGCATATCACCACAATTTTTTTGCCTACAAGGTCCTCTGGGGAATAAAATTCCTTTATACCTGCAACTATCATTCTTCGCTCATATCCAAGATCAATCGACAGCTTATAAAGTTTATCGGCTCCGGGGATGTGATCAACGGCAACGATCTTTGCCACTCTAAGTTCAACTTTTTTGAAATCATCGATCGATATCTCGTCTTCGTGTTCTCCGGGATCTGGTTGTAAGCCTTTTTTGGAATCTCTTTCCGCTTTTTCAACAGCCCATTTTTTTAGATCAATTCGAGGAAAAAGGACTCCCTTTTTGCTGATGGCCGTCCCCGCCGGGAAGGGCCTATCCATCGTTTCAAAGCTATCCATAGAAAGTTTATCCTTTAGGCCGAGCTGTTCCCATATCTCAAACGATTTTTCAGGCATAAAGGGAGCAACAAGAAGGGCAATGTTTTTTAAAGCTTCGCATAAGTTGTACAACACGTTGCTCAAACGATCCTTTTCGCCTTCCTCCCCCAATTTCCAAGGCATGGTTATGTCTATATATTTATTGGCCAAACCAATGTAAGCCCATATCTCCCTTAAAGCCTCATCATAGGCAAAACGAGACATGTAGCTGTCAAATTTTTGCATCAGTCTTTTAACTACTTCTTTTCCTATCTCAGCATCTTCCTTGGTGGGCTCAAGCATGGGTTCTGGCACAATTCCGCCAAAATATTTTACAACCATCTGTAACGTTCTAGATAGCAAATTTCCTAGATCGTTCGCCAAATCGAAATTGATCCTCTGCACCAACGCCTTTTCCGAAAAGTCTCCGTCCAAACCGAAGGACACCTCCCTCAGCAGGAAGTAGCGAAAGGGATCGACGCCGTAAATCTCGATAATCTCAAAGGGATCCACGACGTTGCCTTTCGATTTGGACATCTTTTCTCCTTCAACGGTCCACCATCCGTGAGCGAAGACCTGTTTAGGAGGATTAACCCCAAGCGCCAGAAGCATAGCAGGCCATACCACGCTATGAAAACGAAGTATATCCTTGCCAACCAAGTGATGCACTACGGGCCAATATTTCCTCCACCTTTGTTCGTCCTCAGGATATCCGCAGACAGTCAAGTAATTTATAAGGGCATCAAACCAAACGTACACTACGTGAGCATCATCGCCCGGTATTGGTATGCCCCACTTCAAAGTTGTCCTAGATACGGACTGGTCTTTTAGCCCCATCCTTATGAAGCTAACTATCTCATTGTAGCGAGATTCAGGTAAGATCGCCGTTGGATTATTCTCGTAAAACTCAAGAAGCGGCTGTTCGTACTTGGACATGCGAAAGAAGTAGCTTTCTTCAGTCATCTTTTCCAAAGGCCTCTTGCAATCAGGGCAGATCATGTCTTCGCCCAATTGACTTTTCGATACATAGGTTTCGCAGGGAATACAATACCAACCTTCGTATGTTCCCTTGTAGATATCGCCTTGGTCCATAAGTTTTTTAAAAATATATTGCACTACTTCGATGTGTCTTGGTTCAGTAGTCCTTATGAAGTCGTCATAAGAAATGTTTAGTTTCTCCCATAAGTTTTTGAAATTTTGGACGGTCCTGTCGGCCAACTGCTGAGGTGTCACGCCTTCTTTTTGGGCTGCCTGCTGAACCTTTTGACCATGTTCGTCAGTGCCGGTCGAAAAAAGGACGTCAATGCCGTGCATCCTCTTATACCTGGCCATCACATCGGCGGCCACCGTAGTGTAAGCATGACCAATATGAGGAACGTCGTTCACGTAATAAATGGGAGTTGTGATGTAAAAGCAACTTTCACGATTCATCTTTTTCCTCCTCCAATCTTTCTAATCTTTCTTGATCCAAGACGAATTTTCTGACTAGATTTTTCTTTATACCATAGCTTTCGGATAGCGTTTTTGCAACATCTTTTAGGGGCATACCACAATTTCGCAAATGGGTGGCCACTTTTTGCCAAGAGTCGTCCTCTTCTTTTTGAGATACATCTTGGGACCCATCCACCACAAGTGTCAGCTCTCCTTTTATTCCTTCAGCTTCTTTTAAGAGTTCGGACAGCAAGTTGCGGCGGCACTCCTGATGCAATTTGGATATCTCCCTGATCAAGGCAGCTTGCCTGTCGCCCCACACTCCGAGGATATCCGACAAATCGCGCTTTAATTTATGGGGGGCAACATAAAAAATTGAAGTAAAGGCAAGTTTTTTTAAAGAAGCTAAAAATTTTCTCCTTGGACCCCTTTTATCCGGAAGAAAGCCCAGAAAAAAGAAACGATCCATTGGAAGACCTGACATGATAAGGGCGGGCAAAATGGCAGAGGGCCCAGGCAGTGCGTCAACTTCAAACCCTGCCTTTATCGCCTCTGATACCAAAATGTACCCCGGATCAGATATGCAGGGGGTACCCGCATCAGAGGTCAAAGCTACCTTTAAGCCTTTGCTCAACATATCTAGGACTTCTTTCGTACGATTTCTTTCGTTATGTTCGTGATAAGAAAGCATTTTGACCTTAATATCGTAATAGTTAAGGAGCTTCATGGTACGTCTAGTATCTTCACAAAGTAAAACATCTGCAGTTTTTATCGTATCAAGTGCCCTAAAAGTTATATCTTTTAAATTGCCGATGGGCGTGGGTACGACAAAAAGAGGCACCGTCATTCACCTATTTTGTAAGCCGAAAGAAGTTCGGGCGTGTAATTTCCTGATTCATCACAGATATATACAGGTGGTTCTATGCAAGCTCCCCTGCCAGTATTTCTTCTGGCCTCAACCAAGACTACCGAGGCCTCCCTTCCCGGCTTAGGGTACACGACTTTAAGTCTTTTAAGCGGCATCCGATTCTTTTCAAGAAAGTAGCAAAGCTCTGAGATGCGCTTTGCCCTCAATATAAGATAAAGTCTCCCCTTGTCCTTTAACAAGTAAAATGACGCCTTTATTACATCTTCAAGAGTGCAGGCGATCCCTTGCCTCGAGATGGCCAAATTTCGTTTGGGACTGATCCTGCTTCCAGAAATATCGTTATAAGGTGGGTTAACCACAACAACGTCAAAGGATTGGGTTGGGTAAAGAGCGTGTATTTTTCTTATATCCCCCACTTCAAACACCACGCGATCGCTAAGGCCGTTGATCGCCGCGTTTTCTTTGGCCATCTTTATCAGGTCTTCTTGAATGTCAATGGCCCTTATTACGGGGACGTGGGGCCATCTTTTAGCCAAGATCAAGGCCACTGCTCCGCTAGCCGTGCCCAGCTCAATGACATTGTCATCGTTTTTGAGTTTTGCAAACCAAGACAATAATATCGTATCTACAGATATGCGTGGCCCGTGCAAAGGTTGGTGCATCTTCAATTTTCCATAAAGTATGTCATCGAAAGTGCTCTCTATCAATTAAATCATTCCCACTCAGAAAGTTTTACGCTTATTACCTTAGATAACCCCGGTTCTTCTAAGGTAACACCGTACATTATATCTGCCTTCTCCATGGTCAACCTTCTATGAGTAATTGCCACTATCTGGATGTTTTGCGAATACTCCTCCACCAATTCAGCAAAACGCCTCAGGTTAGCTTCATCCAAAGAAGCATCAACTTCATCCAAGATAGCCAGGGGAACAAGAGCTTCCTCCATGGTCGAAAAAAGATAAGCTATTGCCGTCAGGGAGCGCTCACCCCCGGAAAGTTGAGCTAAACTTTGAGGACGTTTGCCAGGCGGCCTGGCTGAAATATCTACGCCTGAATTCCAAAGGTCAAATTCGTCACTCATAGCAAGACGGGCTTCGCCACCTCCAAATAACCTTACGAATATCGCGTTAAAACGTCGATTGATCGCGCTCAAAGCCCCCTCGAACAAAATACCAGCCTGCCTGTCCGTATCTTCTATCATTGATTCGAGCTCTTTTTTAGCCACACACACATCGTTATGTTGTTCAGACAAATAAGAAATACGTGCTGCCAATGACGCATCCTCGGACAAAACGCCGCTGTCTACGTCAAAAAATTGGGCGAGCTCATATTGTACCTTCTTAGCCTTCGTCTTAAGGCTCTTTATTTCTTCATCGTCGATGCAAGATACATCCTTTACTTCACTGCCATCCTCTTCTTCAAGCTTTGCCTTTTGTTCAAACAGGTTTTTCAACTTTTCTTCCAATAAAGAACTTTCAACTTCAAGTCTTTTGTATCGATCTTTGGCTCTTTCGCGCTTTGAAGATATCTTACGTGCTAACTTCTCGGCCTTTTCTATTTCTTTTTCTAACGCTTTTATCTCCTCTTCAAGCATCCTTTGCTCATGCCACAGATTTTTATAGACTGACGCATCTTCGGAAATCTTAAAACCGTAATCCCGGATTAAATTTTCGGCCTTAATCGCTTCCTTTTGCCTCGTAGATATGTAGCCCTCGATGGAGGACAAATCTTCCTGAACTTTCTTCAAAACATCCTGACGCCCTTTTATCCTCTCTTGCATCACTTCTATTTCTTTTGCCAACACATTTAAGTCATCCTGCAATTTATCGTTTAAATCTAACTCCTTCATTTCTGCAATTCCTGAAATAGCCTTTTGAAGCTCTAAACTATGCCCGCTCAAACATGAGATGCACTCGCGAATTTCTTTTTTCAATTTCGAAATTTCAACATCAAATCCGGCAATCTTTTTGCTGTCACTTTCTAGTAATGTCATTATTTTTTCTCTTTTTTCCTTAAGCTCATTAATTAAATCTAATTTTTCTTGAGTTTTATTTTTTAAAGATATTTCTTTCTTTTCTTCTCTAGTTAACGCAAGATTTAACTGTTTTGTTTCTCCTCGAAGGGTTTTAAGTGCGTCTATTTTTTCTCTCAAAGAATTTTTAAGATCTAACACATTCTTTGAGGGCTCGACTGCGCCGCCACCCGATATTGTCCCGCTGGGTAAAAAAACTTCCCCTTCTAAAGTAACCACGGGAAAGGCTTTATACATCCTTGAGATTTGAGCTCCCCCTTCATAATCACTTACGAGCAGTAAGTTTCCAAGAAGATGCATGACTCCCTTCTCCCACTTGGTATCGTAATCAATCAGTTCAATTAACCAACCTATCACGTCTGTTCCGTCAGGCAAGATATTTAGAGCTTTCCTCCGCGGATTGGCTCTATTTAAAGGCAGGAAGGTGGCTCTTCCCACGTTTGCCCTCTTTATATGGTCGATACACTTGAGAGCGCTGTCTTCGTCATGTACCAGTATCCAAAACTGCCTGCCACCCAAAAAGGATTGCAAGGCAACAATGTACTCCTTCGGACAAGATATAACATCAACAAATGCCTTGAAATCGACGTTTAGCTTTCCGAGCCTTTTGGCTGCCAATAGAAATTCCACAGGCCTGGGATAAGCCCCGGAAGCCAGCATGTCCTTTATTCTTTCGATATCAGAGCTTAGTTTGATCTCTTCTTTCCTTCTGGACTGCAACTCGGAGGCTAAATTTTGGACCTGAGCAAAGGCCTTAGAGCGCTCTGACGATAGATCCTCAAAGGCCTTCTCTTCCACATGTAAGTGGAAATCAATCTCCTTTAAAGTCTCTTCATATTTCAACAGCTCTTTTTGAATATTTAGCCTTTGGGCCACTAAATCACCGTAGCTTTTCCCCATAAAACGGATCTTGCGCTTTAAATCTAGAGCAGCTGCCTCATAATAAGCTTTTTTTTCGAGCAGTTTTTCCTTGGTTATAGCAAGCTCCTTTATCTTTGAAATCCGCTCATTTATCATCGATCCCAATTCACTATATTGTCTTTTCCTCGCGTTTAACTCGCTACTTAAGTCCTCGATGACGAACTCTAATTTTCCCTTCTCCGACTCAAGTTTTTGCATGGACCTACGAGCCACATCAATCTCTTTCTTCAATCGCAAGTAGAGGTCTTTTGTACTCTTACGTTCCAAAGATAAAGAAGACAATTTCTTCTTCAAATTTCTAACTTCTGCAGAAAGATTTAAAAGGTTTTCTTTATTTTCCTTGTACTTGATCTCCAGGGCCTTGACTTTTTCTTCAAAAAAATTCAAAGCCCTTTCCCAAAGTAAAACCCACATCTCTGCAGCGGAACATTTGCGATTGATCTCTGTTTTGTGCGCTATATGAACCTCAAGGTCACGCAAAATTTTTGCGTATTCAAGCTCCTTCATCCTCTTTGTAATATTTTCCAAGGAATCTTGAAGCTCTTTCTTTCTCGTAGCCTTTAACACCTGTGGGTGAATATCATTTCGCCTAAGTTTTAGCTCATCAATCAATGTTTTAAGTCTTCGTGCTTCCTCATCTACGCCAACAAGCTTTAAAAGCGCTTCTTCCCTCTTTTTGCGATAGGAAGCTATGCCAAATAGGAGTTCCAGGTTTTCTCTTCTGTCGTTGGGTCTTTGGTTTATAACTTCCAATACTTCGCCCTGGCTTATGAAGGCAAAATCAATCCCCTCTAATCCCAAACGGCGCTTTTCTTCTTCCATTTCATAGAGTCTGATCTTTTTTCCATCCACTATAAAGGTGGAGCCATTTTCATCAAGTATGCGCTTGAAGATTCGTGATTTACCATCATGTTTAGCCACAAACGAAACCCATGCTTCCTTGGCCGGTGGCCACGAGGGACTTCCTTGAAAGAGCAAGTCGCTTTGCTTTGAGATCCTCAAGCGGGTCGGAGATTGTTCTCCCAATACCCATCTAACAGCATCCAAAATGTTGCTCTTCCCGCTCCCATTTGGACCCGCAATGACGGTTAATTTCCTCGATAGCAATATTTCTACATGCTCTCCGAAGCTTTTAAACCCATTAAGGGCGATGCGCTCTATATACAACGAGATCTCCTTCTTCTTCAAGCAAGTTTATTTTGTATAGAGCTTGATCTAGGGCGCCTTGAAACTCTATTCGATATTTATCCCATGCCAGATCCTTTGATCCGACGATAAATATGGCTCGTCCAAGTTCCTCGACCCATTGGGACAAAAAAATTTCGCCGATATAGCATGCTATCGATGGATGAGCTTCTAGTATTAAAGCTTCCGTCCTGCTTGATAATATCACCTTGCGCATAAAACGCTTTATATCCATTGCGACTACGTCTTCTTTTAACACCCACCCCTTCGTGGAACAAAAAGGGCAAGGCCTGGTCATATAGGTTTTAAGGTCAGGCCTTGAGCGTTTACGAGTGATTTCTACCAGGCCAAGCTTCGTTACGCCGTAAACTTTGGATTTGTGTCTGTCTTCTCTAAAAAGCTCCTCCAGGCAATCCAAAAGCTTCTGTTTGTCTTCGGAATAGTCCATGTCTATGAAATCGACGATGACTATGCCTCCAATCGCTCGTAGTCTCAGCTGTCTTGCAATTTCTTTAGCCGCTTCAATGTTCGTCTCTAAAATTGTATGTCTCAAATCGCTGGTTCCCACATACTTGCCGGTGTTAACATCTATTACTGTCATCGCTTCCGCTTGATCTATAATCAAAAACCCACCTGACGTAAGCCATAGCTTCCTTTCTAGGATGGCGCTGATCTCTCTTTCTATGTCGAAATACTCAAATATAGGAATATTTTTACTATACAACTCAACAGTAGGATGAGTTTGATTGGCATATTTAGCCACGTAATCCAACACTTGCTCGTGATGATCCGGGTCATCAACTACTATCCGAGAAACCCTTTCATCTAACTCGTCCCGAAGAACTCTCCCAAGCAAACCTGTATCGCGATATAAAAGAGAAGGCGTGGGCATTTTGGCGGCCAGATCCATTATTTCCTGCCATAGACTTAGAAGCTCATCAATCTCTCCTTTTAAAGTTTCCCCGTCGATCCCTGCCGCTGCAGTACGAATAATTATTCCAAATCCTGGAGGCACGGATTGCTTGGCTAGTCCCTTCAGTCGCTCTTTCTCGCGAGCATCGTCAATGCGCCGAGAAACCCCCACCTCGCGAGCGCAGGGTAGCAATACAACATATCTTCCAGGCAAAGATATACGAGCAGTGACCCTCGGCCCTTTGTCTTTTCTTGCAACTTTTGTCACTTGAACAACTATTTCGCCATTGGGTTTCACGTTGACGTTTTTTGCGTCATCTAGATACAAAAAGGCGTTTCTTCCCTCACCTAGGTTTACGAAGGCTGCGTTGATTCCGGGAAGGACATTATCGATCCTAGCCTTATATATTTCGCCCGCTCTTTGCCTTTCCCACATCCTTTCAGCAAAAAGCTCCACTAAATGCCCTTCCTCTAATATGGCAACTCGAGCTTCTTCCGGGTCTATGACGTTTGCTATGATATTTTTATCTCCGTTGTTCAAAAACACTACCTCCTAAAAACGGAAAAGTCACAGAAGGGAAACTACGACTTGTGCATGAAATCTTCCAAGTTTTGTCCTCACAATTCTAATGTCCTTCCAAGAAGATATAACTCCTCTTTCAGAAAGTACTTTGACAAAAAGGGTAGGACTTGCCTGATAGGGTCTCAGGAGCACTACCTCTATGCTATTTTCAATCGATGGAGCAATCCTAGCCCATTCGACGGACTCTTTTAAAACACAAAGGGCAGCAGAGGCTTCTTTCATTGACCTAAACTGTAGTATGTACTGAGCGGCGTCACACAATTTGCTCAAAGACCTGCCTTCTGTATGGCAGGCCTTTGTTACTTTCAAGCCTTCAGGTAGACATTTGTTCCAAGAAGTTAAATCAGAAGACGTCCATTGCTCTAGCCAAAAGTCCGCCAACTCACACAATGAAAACACCCCGACCGGCAAAGGAGGACCCAGGCTTACCTTTGGATGGGGAGACATGCCTTCCGTGAAGACCTGCCTTAGGCCTGCTCTCCTCAAAGACCTTGAAAACAGGGTTGGCATTTCCACGTGGGGGACGAAACATACCGTGCCAGTCTTTTCATAGGTGATCCTAACTCTCATGGTGCGCCCTCATCTACAAAACACAACCTTTGCAAGCCACATTCGTTACAACTGCTCCACCTACAATCCTCGGTCACTTCTCCTTTTAATGCCTTAGTTCGCTCCAACCATAAAAATTCTTTCGTTACACCAACATCTATATGATCCCAAGGAAGGACTTCATCGTAAGAAAGTTGTCTTGCCGTTATTTTGTAGGGATCTACTCCGCAATCTTCTAATGCCCTTTGCCAAAGAGAAAACTTAAAGGTCTCTCCCCAGCCATCGAATCTTGCCCCATACTTCCAAGCCCTTTCTATGACGTCGCCCACCCTTTCATCACCTTTTGCTATTACCGCCTCGATAAAACTTTGAGTAGGTTCGTGATAACTCACCGATATGTTTCTCTCGTGGAACCGGCTTTTAATCCAAAGCCCCTTATTTTTAAGCTCATCTATAGAATCCTGGGGCTCCCACTGGAAAGGGGTATGTGCTTTTGGTACAAATCCAGCTATCGAAGCCGAAAGGGAAGCCCTTTTATTAAAGGATCGACCAATAGAATAAGCGAGCCGTGTAACATCAACTATGCCTTGAAGATCTTCATCTCTTTCCGTGGGCAACCCCATCATGAAATAAAGTTTAACCCTGTTCCATCCTGCTTCAAAGACTGTCTCCAACGTGTTTTTTATATCCTCTTCCGTGACGCCCTTGTTTATTACGTTTCTCAAGCGTTGAGTCCCCGCCTCCGGGGCAAATGTAAGGCTCTTTTTCCTCATGTGCTCCAACTTTAAAGCTATATCGACAGCCTTTTTATCCATCCTCAAGCTTGGAAGGTTTAGGACCGCCTTGTTTTCTGACAGAAAGGGGCTCAAATTATCCAAAACATCCTTAAGCCATGGATAATCACACGTTGAAAGAGAAACTAGACCCAACTCTTCGTAGCCACTCTTGGAAAGAATTTTTTTCGCTAACCGGCACACCTCTTCAGGTTTTCTATAGCGCACCGGCCTGTAGATCATCCCTGCCTGGCAGAACCTGCAACCCCTTGAGCAACCTCTGAAAACCTCGACCGAGGCGCGGTCATGTACTATTTTATCCGAAGGCACAATACAACCTTCCGGAGCGAATGCCCTTTGTAAAGACAGTATTCTTCTTTTAACGCTTTTATTTGGGCCGGAAATCATGGGCACATAGCATCCGTCGATCTCGGAAAGCAACTTCAATTTTTCATGCCTCTTCAGTAAACGACTCTCCGACAGAAAAGTTAAGAGCTCTACAACCAACTCCTCCCCATCGCCCATGCAAAAGACGTCGATGAAAGGAGCGTAAGGCATTGGAGCCAAAGCCCCCGGACCCCCCGCGATGATTATTGGGTCACCTTCGCTACGATTCACAGAACGCAAGGGAATGAAGGACAAATCAAGCATAGTCAGGATATTGGTAGCATTCAACTCATACTGCAGAGTAAAACCAATGACGTCAAAACTTTTCAGGGGACGTTTCATCTCCAAGGATATCAAGGGTTCTCGGTCACTTAAAAGCAATTTTTCCATATCCGGCCAAGGAGCATAAACCCTGTCGACGTCGGCTATATCAAGGGATTTAACTAAAAAATATAAAATTTGATAGCCCACATAACTCATGCCTACTTCATAAACATCGGGATATGCAAGACAGAGGTTGATTAGATCTTCCTTGCCACTTTTTGGCGGCAACGTTCCCCATTCCTCTCCTATATATCGCGAGGGCCGCTTCACCTGGGTAAGATAATCCCACCGTCTATCCCAATACAAATCTAACGAAAGATCTTCCACTTGATCCCCCTCGCAAAAAGCCAAAATTTTTAACTACTCATATCTTTTAGGGTAATCTAGGCAGGCGCTCAAAAGGAGACCTAAAGCGCTGCTTATCGCAATAAGTGAGCTTCCCCCATAACTCATGAAAGGCAGAGCAAGACCCGTCACGGGCATTAGTCCCACGCTCATGCCCACGCTCTCAAATACATGGAAGATAAGCCAGCCGGAAAAGCCGCCGGCAAAGATTTTAACTCTCACGTCCTTGCTTTTTAAAGCTATAAGAACGATCCTCCAGACTAGAAAAGCAAATAGCGCAAGCACTACTAGGCTGCCTATAAACCCAAATTCTTCGGCAAAGACACCAAATATAAAATCAGTGTGCGGTTCAGGCAAAAATTGCAGTTTGCTTTGTGTCCCCTGCAAAAAACCTTTTCCGAAAATACTGCCCGAACCGACAGCTATTCGAGATTGAATCACATTATACCCCGCACCTAAAGGGTCAAGATTGGGATTTAAAAACGCCAAGATTCGAAGCTTTTGGTAATCTTTAAGAAACGTCCACATTAGAGGTAGGGCAGCAAGGCATAAAGCAAACATGACCGAAAAATATTTTTTTGGCGAACCGCATGACCAAAGACAGGACAACGTAATGACGCCATAAACTATTGACGTGCCCAGGTCGGGCTCCAACAGGATCAACACGCCGCTTGTACCAGACAGTGCGAAAACTTTTAGCAATCTTCCAGGGGTGTTCGCCCCTTCCCGAGCCAAAAATCGAGCCAGAGTTAAACATAATATAAGCTTGCCTGCCTCGGAAGGCTGAAGGGCAAACTTTCCAACGTAAAGCCATCTATGCGAGCCGCGCGTTGCGTCTCCTAAAAACAGAAGCGCTACCAAAACAAAAATGAGTCCACCATATAGAAAGTAAGACCAGTTAAATAGCCTTTTTACGCCGAAACAAAAGAAGACAACCAAAGAAACGGCAGCTATGAGGCCATTAATTAACTGCTTTTCGACAAAAGTAAACCCTTGCCTGTAGGTTGCACTATATATCGTTACAATGCCAAGGACGTACAATATTATAACAACTAACAGAAGTGGCAAATCGATCAAACCAAATATTTGGGGCAATTTACCACGCTTAACCATCTATTGCTTATCTATTTTGCACTTGATAAATATCTTTTTACGTTTTTAACAGGTATATTTGCCACCAGGGCAACAGCGCGGTCTTCCTTTTCAAGGCCTAGCTCGATGCGTTCATCATCCACTTCAAGATAGTTGCATATAACTTTTATCAGCTCGGCTCTCAATTGCTCCAACAACTCTGGAGCAAGATCGGTCCTATCGTGAATCAAGACGAGCTGAAGGCGCTCCTTGGCTTGATTTTTTGTCTTATCCTTTCCAAACCATCTTTCCAAAAAAGCCATATTCCATGCCTCCAAATTTACGTCTAATAATTATAAAGCTAGAGTCCCAAAAACTTCTTGATGCGCCCCAACATACCCTTACTGTTCACGTACTCAAGCTCGTCGAAGGGTATCTTTTCGCCGAGAAGGCGCCTGGCGAGATTGCTAAACGCCCTTGCAGCTGGACTTGTGGATTCTAACGTCAAAGGCTCTCCTTTGTTGGTGGAAATAATCACCGTTTCATCCTCAGGGACGATGCCAATCAGGTTGACGGATAGTATTTCAACCACATCCGATATGTCTAGCATATCACCCCTTTTGATCATCTTCGGGGAAAGCCTGTTGATGACCAAAGAAATGCTCTCTTTTTCCATGGATTCCAGAAGTCCAATGATGCGATCGGCATCCCTCACGGAAGATATCTCAGGAGTAGTGACGACAAGAGCTTCTTGAGCCGGAGCTGCAGCGTTTTTAAAACCGCTTTCTATACCCGCCGGGCTATCGATGAGGACAAAATCAAACTCGCCGGAGAGCATGGAACAAATTTCACACATCTGCTCCCAGGTTACTGCATCCTTCGTCCTTGTCTGCGCTGCAGGAAGGAGATATAAATTTTCGATTCTCTTATCGCGAACCAGAGCTTGGTTTAACCGACAGGCTCCTTCAATGACATCAACAAGAGTGTATACTATTCTGTTTTCAAGACCCATTACCACATCCAAGTTCCTTAAACCGATATCGGCATCGACAGCAACGACTTTCATGCCGATTTTAGCCAGTTCAACGGCAAGGTTGGCAGCCGTGGTAGTTTTACCAACCCCCCCTTTGCCCGATGTTATAACTATAGTTCTCGCAGCCAATGCACCCGCCTCCCTGAAACGCTGACTTTAAATTTCTTTAAAAATTAGCGTGTTTTCTTGAGCATAAATCAACGTGGATTTACTCCAGTAGGAGCTGTTTCTCTCGATGCTACTATATAACTTCCCTATCCTAACTTGATTTGATTCAAAGACCTTTGCCAAAATATGTGCCTCTTCATCTCCTTGACAACCTGCATGAACAACTCCCTGAAGCTTGCCCCATATCCAAATATTTCCCGATGCCCAAACTTCCGAGCCGTCGTTTACGTTTCCTATGATGAAGACATCGCTATCATGTTCTACTTTCTGTCCAGACCTTAGCGATTTATATATGAACAGACCTCTGCCCCTAGAACCTTTATAACTTGGATACTCCTCTATGCAAAACCCAGCCGTTTTCAAAATTTTTCTTGTCTTGGGATCATAGGATCTCCATACAACATTCTTTGCTCCAGAGGGCCAAACTAGGTTCCTTAAAATAGCAATAATTTCCTCTTCGTCGCTTTCTCTGCCTTGAAGGTCAATGACCAAAGAACAGTCATACATTATGCGACCGCTTTCCTTCAAGACTTCATCACACATCTTTTCGATCTTCATTATACCTTCATCTTCCGGGAAAATACAACGTATGCCTTCCTTTGTACCCTTTAAAAGGATATGCGACTCCATGTTCACTCCCCTCTTTCATTCAACAAAAAGGCCAAAATCTCTCCCGCAAGGGGAGCCACCTTCCTGCCTCCTGATTCTCCTTCCTCAAGCAAGACAACTGCCACATATTTGGGAGAGGCGGCAGGAGCATAACCAACGAATAAAGCATCGTTTTTATTCCGCGACGTCTGAGCTGTTCCTGTCTTACCGGCTATTTCAACCCCATACCTTCCGGCCGAACGCCCAGTGCCAGCTTTTACCACCTGCTCCAATCCTCGCCTAACTACGCTTAAAACTTCTTCATTTACTGATATATATTCCCCATCGACCGCATCTGTTTTAAGCAACCTGGGCTTAGGTAAAAATCCACCATTCGCTATACTTGCATAAGCCCTCGCGAGCTGTATCGGCGTAACCAACACAAATCCCTGACCGATAACATAATTAGCAGTGTCACCAAGATACCACGCCTCGCCAAGAACTGTCTTTTTCCACTTACGTCCAGCCAGGTTTCCGGGGACCTCTCCAGGCAATGGTATCCCCGTAATTCTACCAAAACCTAACTTGTAAGCCCACTCGGACAATACGTCAATTCCCAATTTTAAGCCGAGTTGAAAGAAGAAAACATTGCAGGAATCCCTTAGAGCACCTACGACGTTTTCGGTACCATGCCATTTAATGCAACGAAATCTCCTATTGCCCACCTCAAGATAGCCTGGACAGTACAGCTTAGTATTTTGTGTGATTACACCTTCTGACAGTCCGGATATTGCAGCTACAATTTTAAAAGTAGAAGCTGGTGAATAAAGACCACTTATGGCCCTATTCATCATGGGATAGGAAGTGTCTTGGGTCAAGGCTTTCCATTCAAAATCCCTCAAGCCCCAGACCATAGGATTCGGATCATATGAAGGGGTCGAATAAAGCACCACTACATCACCATTGTGTATATCCATCACAACGACAGCTCCACGTTGATCCTCCATTAAAGTTGAAACTTTTTGTTGAGCTATCAAATCTATGGTAAGTGAAACGTTTTCGCCCTGCTTCGGCTGCTTTTGGTCCAATTTGCGAACCAGCCTTCCCCTTGAGTCCACCTCAATGGCTTCGCCACCCGGTTGTCCGCGCAAAACTTTTTCAAATTCCGCCTCAACTCCCGCCTTTCCAATTTCATCGCCACCCTGATACCCTTCGCTGCCATATTTTTTTAACTCTTCTTTATTAATGCTCCCGATGTAACCTACAACGTGCGCTACCACGTCTCCTGCCGGATAAACTCGACGCCATTGGGAGACGGGAACCAATTCCTGCGGAAAGTCGGGGTCTGCCACTATGGAAGCCATTTGAGCAAGCGTCAAATTATTGACCAAAGCCACCGACCTGTAGGGTACCGTGTATTGCCCTTTTAACATCTCTTTGAGTTCCTCGGGAGTTTTGGTGATCCCGTGTCTCTCGAAAAAAGAAGCAATCCTTTCAATAGTTTCATCCTCTTGAATGGCGAGCGGATAACCTTGGATCGAAAAGGTCCTCAAACTTACAGCTAAGGGAATCTGATTTGCATCATAAATGGTTCCCCTCTGTGGAGTAAGTCTGATTACCCTCAATCTATTTTCAGTGGCCAGTCTAACGTAATCGTCGCCATGCAATACTTGAAACTGAAACAGAGCAACTGCCAGAAGAATAAGGGTGCCGAAAAGCAAATACATCCAAGACGAGAGGCGTTTATCAATTATGATGGGACGATCAAGTCGCTTCAATCAGTCCATCTCCTCGCGTAACAAATGGGCATGTACAAGCAGGCAAAAGATCAGTGCACCTATTTGCTTAGCTATAAAGGAAAAACCTGGAAATAAGACCGTATTGCGGTATAATATCAACTCAATAAGAGAAGCACAAAGGTGTACCGAGAAAACGAGAAAAAACGCCACAGCGGGAGTCTTTGCAGCATGAGATACTGCTCCCCAGGCTATTTTAAGGACGATCAAGCATCCAACGTACAGCATGGAAGTAAAACCTAGAGGAGCACCCCACCGCGCATCCCACAAAAGCCCACCGATAAAAGCGGCTACCAAGATTAAAACCTCGTTATAGCTTTCTTTAGTAAACAGCATCCCCAAAGCCAAGATATACATATCCGGGACAGCCATAAAAGGGGTTATGAGGGCCCTCAATAAGTCCTGTGCAATCCATGAAATAACTATAACGAGCCACAAAGAAGGCACCTACATTACCTCCAAAATGGTGACTCTTCTCAACCGTGAGAAATTAACGTTTGGCTTTACCTTGTATGTCGTAAAATCCCCTACACTCATGTCCTCTTGCAGGCTTTCGATGGTGCCAACAAGTAATCCTGGAAGGAAGTTGCCCATAGCAAAGGCCGTTGTTACTTGTATATCGCTTGGCAGTGTAATATCTTTAGGCATGTAGTGTAAAATCATTTTGCCCTTACCATCACCTGAAAGCACGCCAATGTCTCTCGTATCATCGACAACTACAGGTATCCTTAAATCGGGCGAGGTTATAAGCTCAACAACGGATGTCGTGTCCTCGACCAGAAAAATTCTCCCCACAACATTTTCCCCGCTCAGTACAGGCATGCCACGCTTTACACCGTCTTTTCCTCCTTTATCGACAGTCATATACCTCCACCACCAACCGGGATGCCTGTAAATTATCTTCGCCCTCAAAGCATTGCTATTTTCCTGAGAAGGAAGATAAGCCTGTGCAATTGCTTCATCTTGCTGTTCTCGCAACTTGTTGAGCTGCAATCTTAAGGCGATGTTCTCCCTTTGAAGCAAGTTTATCTCTTCTAAAAATGCTTCTTTTCCCTTGCTAATAATAAATATACTTTCGACCGTATCTCTGAGCACCACGGCGGGTAGCTCCAAGTACTTCGCACTCTTGTAAAATGTATTTCTAATTTTTAGGTCGAAACCGGTATTATACTCAAGTGCTGCCATAAGCACCATAGAAAAAGCCATGAGAACTATCGCGACTTGCCAGAACTCAGCTAACTTCCGATTCCGCACTAGGAAGTAGCACCTCTTTTTTGAAAGTTATTTTTATGACTTAAACAGAAATCAAAACTCGTTTCATCTTTTCCAACTCATCCAAGACCTTTCCAATCCCTAAGGCCACAGCATAAAGCGGCTGTTCGGCACACATTACAGGGATATTTAAAGACAGCGAGAGTCGTTTGGACAAGCCCTTTAGCATGGCCCCTCCTCCGGTCAAAATTATTCCCCGCTCGACGATGTCCCGGACTAGTTCCGGAGAGGTACGCTCCAATGTCTCTCGTACTGTTTCTTCCATCCTCCTAATCAAGGGCTCTAAGGCTATCCTGACATCGGAAGATGTAACAACCAATGTCTTAGGCAAACCGTTGCTCAGGTCGCGCCCCTTGACCTCAATGGATAGTTCTTCATCCAGAGGGCAAGCTGAACCCACAGAAATCTTTATTTCCTCAGCCGTAGCTTCGCCGATGCACATTTTAAAATTCTGCCGAAGTAATTCTACGATGGCTTCATCGATATCATCTCCGGCTACTCTCAAGGAAGAACTCTCAACTATTCCTCCCAAGGATAAAACAGCCACCTCTGTGGCGCCCCCTCCAATGTTCATGACCATAGATCCCTTAGGTTCGTGAATCGGCAACCCGGCGCCCAGGGCGGCAGCGAGGGGTTCTTCAATTATATAGGCCTCCCTTGCCCCTCCGCCCAAGCAGGCGTCTATTACCGCTTTTCTTTCCACCTCTGTAACACAAGCTGGAACGCTTACGATAACCCTGGGATGCGCGAAAAGCCGTCTCTCTCCATTGACCATTTTTATATAAAATTGCAGCATCGCTTCGGTCACGTCAAAGTTTGCAATTACGCCATGTCTAAGCGGTCTTAAGGTAATGATGCTCTGGGGCGTCTTGCCTATCATGTCTTTAGCACGCCTTCCGATGGCTATTATTTCATCCTTTGTGTTCGGTGATTTGCGATAAGCAATGACCGACGGTTCATCCGCCACAATGCCCTTCCCTTTTTGATAAACAACTACGTTGGCGGTCCCTAAATCTATGCCCATATCTCGAGCGAACAACCCCGATAAAAACCTAAACAAAGAAACGAACCCCCTCTAATTAAATTAAGGTCACTTGAAACTTTGTTCTTCGGATCCTTGGGCCCTCTAGCAAACTGTAGATATTCATTGTGCCTCTCTCGGCCAAAAGGGATTATTTCTTCTCTCCCTACCTAAAGTTGTCTCCGGCCCGTGCCCAGGAAAAATTCTTAAATTATCGGGCATGCCTTCCAATTTCATCAAAGATGACTCCAAGACGCTAAAATCTCCTCCAGGCAAATCAGTTCTACCCACGCTCAATGCAAAAATTGTGTCCCCGGAAAAAAGCGCCTTTTCATTGCCATGACTTGCCAAATAACAAACGCTTCCTGGGGTATGCCCCGGAGTGTGTATTACGAGGATAGAGATCGATCCCACCTTTATCTCATCTCCGTCTGAAAGCAAGCGGACAGGATGATCAACTTTTATATTTTCACCCGTAAATTGAGAAAGATTTTTCATAGGATCGATAAGCATTTGGGCGTCCCTTTCGTGTATGGCTATAGGACAATTGTAACGCCTCCTCAAGGCGTTCAGCCCACCTATGTGGTCTGCATGTCCATGAGTCAAAAGAATCCACTCTAGCTTCATGGAATTTCCATCAATAGTAGCTATAACGTCATCGGGATCTCCGCCTGGATCCACAAAAAAGGCCTTGCCTAGCTCATCGTATACTAAATAACCATTCGCAAGCAATGCTCCTAAAGGAAATCTCACAATCCTCACTTATTAAGCACCTCTTTGCTATCTAGTATCAAAGTAATGGGCCCATCGTTGCACAAGCTCAGCTTCATATGCGCTTGAAAACGTCCCGTTTGCACATCGAGCCCAACTTTTTTTAATTCATGTAAAAACTCTTCGAAAAATTTATGGGCCAATTCCGGTGACGCCGCATTTGAAAAAGAAGGTCTTCTGCCTCTACTGCAATCTCCGAACAGCGTAAATTGGGATATAGCTAAAATCGAACCTTTTACATCAATCAATGAAAGGTTGAGTTTTCCTTCAGCATCAGGGAAAACCCTTAGATTAGGGATTTTGTTAGCCATATACCTCACATCTTCTGAGGTATCCTCTCTTGAAATCCCGACTAAAAGACATAGCCCGGGGCCTATTTCCCCAACGACGACATCATCAACTTCAACTCTTGCCCAAAGCACTTTTTGCAGAACAACGCGCATATCCTTTTACCCCCTCAGGACCATTAGCACTCCTTCAATAGAATTAATGCGTGCTATAATGCGATAAAGCTGTTCGACGTCTTTAACCTGAATTTCCATGTTCATCCTGGCTCTGCTTTCGTCCACAACATGAGCACTAATAGAAATGATGCTGCCCTCGGCAGCGCTTATGGCTTGTGTTACGTCAGCAAACAAACCAGCCCTATCGACTGCTTCTAGCCTGAGCCTAGTGGTATAAAAGGCTTTAGTCCTCTGTCCCCAAGAAACAACAACCCTTCGATCAGCAGATGTCCTTAATAAATTAGGGCAATCAGCCCTATGGACTGTTATTCCTCTAGTCGTGGTAACGTAACCTACAACTTGATCACCAGGCACAGGACAACAACAATGAGCCAGAGAAACCATAACCCCGCCCGTCCCTTCTACCATTATTTCAGAATCCGTTTCCTTTGTCTTGTCCTGGATAGGAACCTTAGCGGGGCCTTTTACCTTAGATTGCTCGGCTTCAGTAAGCTTTGCGACAACGGCTGAAGGGGACATGTTTCCCTCACCAATGGCAACGAAAAGTTCCTCCTTATTGGACAAGCCGAAATCTCTGGCCACTTTATTTAAAGAACTCGACGATAATTCGATGTCAAAGTCTCTATATTCTTCGTGCTTGGTTAGTTCAGCCTGTAAGAGTTCGCGTCCCTTCTCCAGGCGCTCCTTCTTCTCAGTCTGTTCTATTGCCCTGAAATAAGCCCTGATCTTAGATCTAGCGCGGCTGGTGCTGACTATGCTCAGCCAATCTCTAGAAGGATGTCCTTGGGGAGAAGTGAGAATTCTTACGATATCTCCATTTTTAAGCTCATAACTCAAGGGTACGATACGACCATTTACCATCGCACCGACACATTTGCTGCCAATTTCCGTATGAATAGCAAAAGCGAAATCTAGGGGAGTGGCCCCCTTGGGCAACGATATCACATCGCCTTTAGGGGTGAATACGAATACCTCCGTCGACAAAACATCGGCCTTTAAATTCTCCAAGAACTCGGAGGGCTCCGAAGTCTCAAGCTGAGTCTCTAAAACTTGCCTTATCCACGTCAATTTGGTATCCAAGTCATCTGGTTTTATTCGACCTTCTTTATATCTCCAATGGGCGGCGATCCCATATTCAGCTATCCAATGCATGTCCCATGTCCTAATCTGAACTTCCAGTGGTTCTCCGCTCGGCCCCACTACAGTAGTATGAAGTGATTGATACATATTACTTTTGGGATTAGCTATGTAATCGTCGAATTGACCCGGAATCGGCTTCCATATTGTATGCACTATACCTAAAACCTGATAACAATCCTCAACCGAGTTAGTTATCACCCTCAGAGCGAGAAGGTCATACATCTGTTCGACAGTGAGGCTCTTGCGCTTCATCTTCTCGTAAATACTATAAAAGTGCTTTGCTCTTCCCGTTATAAAGGCCTTTGTACCTACTTCGTCTAATTTTTTAGATAAAATTTCTATAGCTTCCTTTATGATCGTCTCCCTCTCGGGAAGTTTTTTCCTTACCCTTCGCCGGATTTCATAGTACATATCTGGTTCCAGCACTTTAAAGGCCAAGTCCTCGAGTTCACGCTTCATATGATAAATTCCCAGTCGGTGGGCCAAAGGAGCATATATTTCCAGGGTCTCCTTCGCAATGCGAAGCTGTTTGTCCCTCCTTAAAACTTGAATGGTGCGCATATTGTGAAGTCTATCGGCCAACTTGATCAACACGACCCGAATGTCCTTAGCCATGACCAGGAACATTTTCCGCAAATTTTCAGCTTGATAATCCTCCATGGTTTTAAAGTCAATGTTGCCAAGCTTGGTCACTCCATCTACCAAGAGGGCCACATTCGTGCCGAACTTTTCCTTAACTTCTTCAAACGTGGCATCGGTATCCTCTACCACATCGTGAAGTAGCGCCGCTACAAGAGTCTCTATATCTATATTTATGTCCGCAAGTATCCCTGCCACTGAGAGAGCATGTATGACGTAGGGTTCTCCTGTTACCCTTTTTTGTTTTTTATGTTTGTTCGCTGCAAACACGAAAGCTTCCCCTAAGAGTTTAAGTTTGTCCTTTCCGAGGTACTTTGCAGCCTTACTCCAAAGTTCTTGCCAAGCCAAACTGACAACAGTAGCCCTATCTTCTTCGGGGATGCGACCCATGAAGCTATCGCGCAATATTCTTAAAGCTCTTTCCATACCCTTAGAGGACGAAAGTGCTGATTCACCTTGCTGGTAGCCAGATATCATGTGGCTTTCGCTACCTTCCATTATCATATTGCTCCCTTAATTAATCTATACAACTACCTTCTCTACCTTTGAAGATATTTTCAATTTACCTCTAAATGAATCCACAAATGGGCGATATAACCAGCCCTTAATCCTATTATTATATCTTGACATCTCGTCAAAGCCAAAGGCCAGTAATTCTCCCCTTTGCGACGAAACACGGTAATTATCTCCGCCCCTCAAGGGCTTTATAACATCCCCAACTTCATGGCTGACAAAAAAGTAGGGCATTTCGTTGCCTTCCCCAAAGGGCGCTAGCTCCCTGAAACAATTCCACAGTTTAAGATTCCATGTTTTTGGCTCCAAAGAAATAGCGTCTTCAAATCGATCTTCGCTGCAGTTTGCACTAATCTCGGTCAAGCTTTCCTCCAATTTCCTCTTGACACTCGACCATCTTTTGGCCTCAACGCTAAATCCAGCTGCTCCTTTGTGCCCACCCCAACTAGCCAAATAGGAAGCAATGCCCTCCAACACCTTGATGGCATTTAAACCCTCCGGAACTCGAAGAGAAGCCCTCATATTTCTACCGTGAGGTGCAGCTAAAATTATTGGTCTATTATACTCATAGCACAAACGACTTGCTACGCTGCTTAAAAGGCCAAGAGGCCAATGCGCCGAATCTAACACATATCTAAAATGTCCAGTCCGCAAACGCGAAGCAGCTTGATCATACACGGTACTGCTTAGCTTCTTCCTTTGATAATTCAAGGAAAGAAGTTCACGTGCCGCTAGCTTGCTCTTAGGCGAAGCTTCAAGCGCTTGCAATGCGATCTCAGCAAGCGAAATCCTCCCTGCAGAGTTTAAGCAAGGATTAATCTTCATCGCAATTTGATTTTCATCCATAGGATACACTATGGAGAGTTTGTCGAAAAGATATTGCAAACCTGGCCTTCGCGTGATTTCCAGCCCTTTAAGGCCCTCTTTTACTAAAGCACGATTTAACACCCCTAAGGGCATCGAATCTCCAACCACGGACAAAGCCACGATCTCTAATCTTTCCATCAACCAATCCTTTGAAATAAGCCCGCTTTGCCACAACCAACACCATAACACTCCTGTTGCGGATAACGTTTTGGCTTCATTATCTCCTCCTAGGTAAGGATTTATTATACATCCATGATGACATATTGTATCCGCATGGTGGTGATCAAAAATGACAACTTTTAAGCCCATATTTAAAGCTTGTTCAATTTCTGTCTCGTTTTTGGTTCCACAATCAGTAACGATTAGAAGATTAAATCCCATACGCGCAATGGTCTTCACTACAGCGGCGTTCAGTCCGTATCCATCTTTTAATCTGTGAGGCAAGTAGTATCTCGCATGCCAACCCATAGAGCTTGCAAACTCGCTTGCAAGAAGAGCGGAGGCAACGCCGTCCACATCGTAATCGCCATAAAGCGCTACTTTACTTCCCCTCGGAAGCGATTGCAATATAGCAAACACATCTCGTCCACTACTACATAAGAAAAGATTTGACATCAACAAGTCAAGGCTCGGACGCAACCATGCCCGAGCCTTTTGAAAATCCAAATGTTCGCCATATTTTATATACAACGCCAGCGCCACCAACTCATGACATTGAAGTGATTGCGCCAGCTCACAGGGAAGATCATCAAAACTCCACACGCGCAATTTCGAATAAGGATGTAAAGGAATCACTTCTCAAATTCTGTCCCTTCGTTTGCAACGAATTCAGTTTCAGACGAAGCCTCTTTCGTCAAAGAGGCACTTCCGCGTTGCAAAGCATCCAACAGAGAACGCTTCTCTTCTTCTAAGTCGGCAATGCGCTTTTTTAGCTCCTTGATATCATTTCTATATTTATTTCGAGATTCAATATGAGCAGCAAATGAAGTTATCCACATTAAAACCGCCCCAGCTGCAAAGACAAGTACTTCCCATATGCCTTGATGAAGTGACCACTGCCACATTAAAAATTTTACTATCACCATGCCGCTATTCTGAACAGCATAAAAAGCCGCTAATAACATTCCCAATGCTAATGCCAGCACGTAGCTCTTCATGGGAGTCCCACCTTTTAAAATTAATATATTAAACTATTTTCTACCTTTCCCACTGCAATGGATGCAGCGTTGATTATATCTGCTTCGAATCATTGGACTATCTTCTTTTTCAAGATTTTTAAGATATTTTTCCCGCCCAACTTCCTCCCAAAGCGGATCGTATATCTCCTTCATTCTTCTGGCATATTCGTCTAAACCCGCTGCAAGTTCATTGAGCAACTTGTCCGCACCGGGGTGGGTTGGATGTGCACCATACTCGGCCACTAATTCCCTTAATACCGCCGGATGATCGATGATGAGGCAGGGGCGAAGCAAATTGTCATCATCGTAAGGCTGACGTGATCGTATCGCCTCAAAGAAGGGGCTTGACAGAACCTCGACGAGAGTTTTTTCCCTAATGTTATCTACGGCAAAATGACAGAATACACAAGGTTCAACGTCACCATTGGAAATCACGTGCAAATATCTAAAACCAGCTGCTATGCAACCATCAACATAAGGACCATCGTTCCAAAAATCTCCCAAGAATATCGGATATTTCGACCTCCACTCATCTACCTTCTTCTTCAAATAAGCTCTCTGTTCCGGTGTAGCCATGTAAGACAGATCGGGGTCATGGCCAGTAGGTATGTATTGGAAGAACCAGCCAACCTTACATCCTTCTTCTAGCATATGTTCTATAAATTCATCGCTGGATATATAGGAAGCACTTGTACGAGTGCAGGTGGCGCTAAAGCCATACAGCACTCCTTTTTTTCTAAGCCTGCGATATGTTTCTATTATTTTATCGTACATTCCGGGCCCTCGCCGGAAATCCGTTTCTTCTGGCGTACCCTCTATGGAAATCATGGGCGCTACATTGCCCAGCTCAACTAACCTATCGGCTACCTCATCGGTAATCAACGTACCGTTAGTGTAAACCTGAAAGTAACAATCATCGTGTTTAGCCCAAATATCAAACAAGTCCTTTCTTGTAAAGGGTTCACCACCGGATATGGTAAAAAAGTACATCCCGAGCTCCTTAGCTTGGCAGATAAGATCATCTATTTCCTCTGTGGTTAGATCACTGGAAGTATCGTATGATCCTGCGTAGCACCCTTTGCATTTTAGGTTGCACTTCATCGTTGGACTTATCACCATAAAGTTAGGAATATGAATCCCTAACTCATTCATCTTCCTATCTCTAATACCTCGAGAAAGAACCATGAAGTTTACTATCAAGTTTACGATTAGCTTCTTTCGGCAATTAGGATGAAGCTCCTCAAAAACCCTTCTAAAGACCCCAACAAAGGGATGATTTTCCCTTGCCAATTCTGCCAGTTCTTTAAAGGTCTCGCGCTGGAACTTTGCCGGTGCTAAACGCGATATGCCATCAAATAGTGACGCGAGCTTTTTGTCATCTCCATCTTCAATCAACTTAACGACCTGGTTTAAGAGAGCTACAGAAATCATCCCTTTTAGCCGGTCTGCTAGACTCATAACCATGAAAAACGCCTCCTTTGAGCTCACAAAAAACTTATCTTAAAGGTTAGCTCTCTGCTCTTCCAACGCCTTTACCCTTGACTCTAATGCTTCGAATTGTTCTATCGTTACTAAAGGAAAGAAGGATAAAAATTTTTCAATCTCATTTTTGAATCCCCTTACCAAGGTATCTCGCCGTCTGGCAAGTTCCTCTTCAAGCTGCATTAAAACCTTTTCTGCGGCCCACCGTTCCATGGCTCCTTCTTCCACAAGAGAACTCATATAAGACCTACACAGAGAGATAAGGTCGTCACTAACGCCAAACCCCCCTAGGAGTAATTGTATTATTGAATCCATACAGGAGGACCCTCCTTTTATCTCAAAGCTCTTACCCTAAACTTATTCTAACTTAACAAATATAATATATACAAGCACAATGCAACTTCTCGCAAAACCAGAGTTATCATCATTCGCTAATCTGTCGAACGAAGTCTAAGGCCTTTCCTCAGTTCGCTCAAATGATCTTTAACGCCTTTGTAGCTTTCGCGATCCTCCCGGGGATCGTAAATACCATTCCACCACAACCGCCCCGGCGATGTATATGGAACTGTAAGTGCCCACAATGATTCCCACCAAAAGTGCCATGGAAAAATCAGAAATGGCCTTTCCACCCCACAAAAAAAGTGTCAATACAGGAAAGAGGGTGGTAAGTGACGTATTGATGGTACGAGATAACGACTGGTTTATGGAATTATTAAGAAGATTGACAACTCCCCAATCCTTTAAATATTTGAAATTTTCTCTGACTCTATCGAAAATCACTATTGTGTCATTAATCGAATAACCCACAAGAGTTAACATCCCGGCAATGAAGGGCATCGAAACTTCTTGGAAAGTAAGGCTAAATATCCCAAGCGTAACGATTACATCGTGCATTAGAGCAATGACAGCCCCTACGGCAAACATAAACTTAAACCTAAAGGTGATGTAGATCAGCATAGCAAGCAATGCTAATATTGTGGCCAGTGTTGCACTCTTACGCAACTGGCTCCCCACAGCGGGCCCAACCATCTCAACACGCAAAACTTTAAAATCCACTCCCAAAGTTTCCCTGAGAGACTTCAGTATCTCTCTTTGGTCACTTTCTCTATCGCCCTTTAAGCGAACCAATACACCTCTTTCGCTATAAGACTGTATTACAGGGCTACCGAAGCCAATTTTGTCCAAGGAACTTCTAACCTCAGCGACCGTTACGGGTGCATCAAATTCCAGCTGAAATAGTATACCGCCAGAGAAGTCAATCCCAAAATTCAGCCCTCTCACCATTAACAATACTATGCTTGCTAGTACCAATGCCAGGCTGAGTGCCAAAGCAATTTTCCGATATTTCATAAAATTGATATTCCCCTTGAACTTGACCAACATCATAATCTCTCCTTAGTCATGGAAAGGACTGAACTTTTTCGCTTGCCCACAAAGAGTCGCAGTAAGACTTTTGTCACAAACACAGCGCAGAAAAGGCTTGCGATTATGCCAATGCTCAAAGTAACGGCAAAACCTCGAACAGGCCCAGTGCCATAGTAGAACAAAAATACAGCTGCGAAGAGGGTGGTTAAATTTGCATCTACGATTGTGACAAAGGCCTTCCTGAAGCCGGCATCAATGGCTGCCATGACAGTTTTTCCGCTCCGCAGCTCTTCTTTTATGCGCTCATAGATCAATATATTCCCATCCACGGCCATACCTAATGTCAAGATGATCCCTGCGATTCCAGGCATTGTAAGGGTAGCTCTAAAACTTGCAAGGCCAGCCAAGACAAGAATAATGGTCATCACCAAAGCGAGGTTAGCTACCAACCCCATACGAGAGTAATATATGAACATGAACAGAAAGACCAGGACGGCCCCTATCAACCCAGCTTTAATGCCTGATTTAATCGAATCGGAGCCTAATGTGGGCCCTATCGACCTCGTTTCGAGGATCTCAACCGTAACAGGCAATGCTCCAGCTCGAAGCATTATCGCGAGCCTCTGGGCTTCATCGGTCGTGAAGCGGCCACTGATCTGAGCTTCTCCACCGCTTATCCGTTCTTGCACGACAGGTGCGGATATTACGACCCCATCAAGGACAATCGCCACTTGTCTTCCAATGTTGTGAGCAGTAAGTTCGTCAAACAAATGTGTGCCATCTTTGTTAAATTTAAGCGTCACCACAGGCCTCCCTAGGTTATCAAAAGCGACCTTTGCATCCAACAAATGTTGACCTGTAATGCTTGCAGCTCCCAGCAAGTATACCTCTCCATCTTCGCCCTTTAAGACAGACAGCGATGGATTTTCTTCGACATGTTTCCACAACTTTTTTTCCATTGCCAAAGCTTGTCTCTGATATTCTTCCCATCGTTTAATCGCTGACTCGTATTCTTCGTCGCTGCCATAGTTTTGTCTTTCCGGCTTTCGGGGAAGTCGAGGCGTCGCGTCAATGACTGGACGAAATTCCAGCATTGCCGTTTTTCCAATAAGTTCAATGGCGGCTTCGGGATCATCTAGCCCAGGCAACTCAACAACTACTCTGTCATTACCTTCGCGTTGTATAACTGGTTCGGCAACTCCGTACTGGTCAATGCGATTTCGTAAAACTGCTATCAAGCGCTCAATAGTATCACTGCTAATAGGGTTCTCTGGCGTTCCCTTTGCTTGAAGCAATATATGAACGCCACCCTTGAGATCCAATCCGAGTTTTATTTTTTCACTGGGAGGATACACAGCCCAAAGAGATGCAAAAAGAACTACCAAGATCAATATGATTTTCCAGCGTTCATGTTTAGGCAATTGACTTCTACCTCCTAAATAGTGAGCAACAATTAGATTTTTGCTAAAAAGCAACTATCTTGGCTGTTTATCTCTCCTCTGATTCAGTTTCATCGGCTTCGGGAGCACTTCGTTTAAAGGATATCGCGTTTTTAAGGACACGAATTTTTACGCCATCACTAACTTCCAGAATGAAGCTGTCATCTTTAACATCCCTAACGGTTCCATAAATACCACCGGCGGTCACTACTTGGTCTCCGCGCTTTATAGAATTCAGCATATCTTGATGTTGTTTCTGGCGCTTTTTCTGCGGTCTTATCAACAAAAAATAGAATATCACTATGAAAAGTAACAACGGCCACATCATTCCTAACAATCCAGCTTGTCCGCCCAATGAAAACCCCTCCTAATAGCATATATTAATATATTATTACACTAGCCTGTCATCTGCTTCGGCATAAATTGCATAGCAACCGAAGCGTGGACTCATTACCCCGATAGTTTTTAAACTTTACCACTTTCCTCTTTAAGTTTTATGTAAAAAAGTAACTTTTCAAGCTCAACAAATATATCAACATTGTAAAGTATAACATGCTCCGGCACCGCCAATGCTGTTGGAGCAAAGTTCAATATTCCTTTAATCGAGGCGCTAGATGTCGCTTTATCTACGACGTCCTGAGCCGCAGATGAAGGCGTCGTTATTATCAAAACTTCTACGCCCTCGTCATTAAGTACTCGGGGCATCATTCCCACATCGTAACACGGAATATCGTGTATCTTGCGCCCAACTTTATCAGGATCAATATCAAACAAAGCTACAATACGAAACTTCTCGCTTTCAAAAGCCTTATACCCGAGCAATGCCTCGCCCAGGTTGCCAATACCAATCATTGCTATCTTCCACGTTTTTGGTGGAGCAAATATGGAGTTTAAATGTTGGTACAACTTTTCTACGTCATAACCGACCCCCCTTTTCCCGATCTCACCGAAATAGGAAAGATCTTTTCTCACCTGACTCGCCTTTATTCCAAGTGCGTCCCCGATTTCTTGGGAAGATATTACCTTTTTGCCAGCCTCTCGGCAACGTTGAAGGTAGCGAATGTATTGCACTAACCTCTCAACCGTGGGTTCAGCTATTTTCATCTTTTTCTCCCCTTTCCACGAAAGGTGCATAGTCCGCTAAAGTTCGCGAAGCCGCCAAGGTCATCTGAAATGCGCAAAAGTTGATTGTATTTAGCAACCCTATCGATCCTAGCAGGCGCACCAGTCTTTATTTGTCCCACGCCCACAGCGACCGCCAAGTCGCTTATGAATGAGTCGTCCGTCTCCCCTGATCTATGTGATATTACGGCTGAATAAGAATGTTTAATAGCCATGTCTATGACCTCAAGAGTTTCAGTTAACGTGCCTATTTGGTTGAGCTTGATTAAGATTGAGTTGGCCATGCCTTCGGTTATTCCCTGCATTAGCCTTCGCGCATTGGTAACAAAGAGGTCGTCACCCACGAGTTGAACTTCATTTCCTAGGGCTTGTGTTAACAATTTCCATCCCTCGAAATCGTCTTCTGCCATCCCGTCTTCTATTGATACGATGTACGGATAAGATTTGCACAATTCTACGTAATATTCAACCAATTGTTCTTTATTATATTTTTTGCCCTCGCCCTGAAAGTGATAAAGGCCATCTTCGTAAAGCTCTGACGCGGCTACGTCTAGGGCAAGACTAACCTCATCTCCCGGTTTATATCCAGCAGCAATTATGGCTTCTACCAGAAGATCCAGTGCTTCTTTTGCTCCATTTAAATTCGGAGCAAAGCCTCCCTCGTCGCCAACAGAAGTATTCTTGTGCTTATCTTTTAACAGCTTCTTTAAAGAGTGATATATCTCCACTCCCATTCTAAGAGCTTCATTGAATTTATCAGCTCCATGGGGAACGATCATGAACTCCTGTATGTCCAAGTCGTTATCCGCATGAGCTCCGCCATTTATGACGTTCATTAGAGGGGTCGGCAATGAAAATGGTCCCAATCCGCCTATATATCTCCAGAGAGGGAGGTCTCTTTCTAGCGCTGCTAACCTAGCTACTGCCAATGAAACCGCAAGAATAGCGTTTGCCCCTAAGTTGCTTTTATTCGGCGTACCGTCAAGTTCAATCATTATCTCATCAATTAGATTTTGTTCGGTGGGATCGAGGCCAATTATCTCTGGAGCTATTTTTTCATTGACATTTTCAACAGCCCTGAGTACTCCCTTTCCGCCATAGCGTTTATCTCCATCCCTTAATTCGACGGCTTCATGTTTACCGGTAGAAGCACCTGAAGGAACAGCAGCCCTCGCCATTAAACCTCTATCCAACCATACTTCCGCTTCTACAGTAGGATTACCCCTGGAATCTAAAATTTCACGAGCGTAAACGCCCACTATATGACCCATTTTAAAATCACCCCTTTCAAATACTATATTGTAGAATCGTCTAAACTTACTGAGCGTTCCTCTAAAATTGCGTAAGCTTCTTTCCCCTTTTTCACCATAATTTCATCGTCACAAAGAACCTCAACCTTTAAAATTCTTCTCGGGAAAGCTATTTCGATGACATCGCCCACCCGAACGACAGAAGAAGGCTTTATAGGTCTACCGTTAAGCCTTACCACACCAGCCTGTATCATCTCCTGTGCTACAGTGCGTCTTTTCACCATTCGCGAAATTTTTAAGTACTTATCTATCCTCATAAATTCATTTCCCCTGTCGTGATCTCCTGCATGAGTATAAATACAATGAGCACATCGATCAACACAAAGGCTTTTAGTTTTGACTAAACTTTAGCTATAATTAACGCCTAAAAAGTTCAAGTCGAAAAGAGAAGCGTAAATGAAGTCGCTTTTACAAAAATCAAGTCGAGCAGAAAAAACACCTTTCTGCTCGACTTGATTTAATACAGCTCACACAGCAAAGCGAAGTGAAGCACCTATGCCATCATATTCTCTTAAAGGAGATTGTCCACCTATTACCAATACGTCCCCATTATCTCGCAACGTTTTGTAGATTAAAAGATCAATCAAATCTTCAATCTCTCCCATCTCGCCATGGCATAAAGGACATTCAACTTCATCGACCCCCAAAGCACCACACGATTGACACTGTTTTCCCGCAACGGGCTCATATTCGTCGATTAGAAGTTGATGCACAGCGAAAAGATTGGAGGCATAAACGACGCCCCTGAGCCCAGCAACTGCCAGTCCACCTTTCTCGTATTCGGTTATTATCTCTTCAACTAGCTTTGAGCTCTCTACCACAAAGGACTTTAAGGCATAAGACGTCACAGCCTCCACGACTACATGGGGTTGATCAGTTATGCCTAATTCTGCTAAGACATCGACAGGAATGTTAGTTACGATCTCCTTGATGAGGTCTGCTACAACGAGGGCATAATTTGAGTTTCCCCCAACTAATATCAAGGAATAATCTTCATCTTCGTAGAGTGCCCTAAGAGTAGCTGCTACATTTTTAAGATGGTTTTTAACGTGATTCTCCACATGCCTTTTAATCCGAGTCTCTTCAAGGCCATACCAACCAGCCGATTTTACTTTAGGAGGCACGTCTTCCTCTAAGGTCAAAAGTTTGTCTACAGTACTTGCATACACTCGGAAGAAATTTGCTCTCCTTGCCTCTACAACTGCCACGAGGGTAAGCTTGTGAGGGCATAGAGTTTCTATGAGTGGCGCCAAGAAGGGATGATCCGAGAACTTCACCTGATTTTTTACTGGAGTTGGAAGTTCTACAAATCGATAATAATCGCCCTGCAGATCAACAAAGCAAGCGATACCCTTGGCCTCACCTAAGCCTCCGTGAACCAGTTCCTCGTTGAGCCTGTTTAAAATAAAAGTGATTTTTTCACTATATTGTTTACAATCGCTCTCTCCGCAAAAAAGAGCTTCCTCTTCAATGGCCTTTTTTTGAAGGTTCTTCAGATCAATCGAAATTTCCTTGACGGATCTACGACTCCTGTCACAATCGATGTAAAAGGACATTAGCATCGATCTTCCTTCGCATTCTTTTAATAAAGTTTTCGCAACACTTTCAAACACTAATTTCACCTCCATTGTTATTAAAGATATTAGCAGCTCGACGCAAGATCATATAATTCTGCCTCTTCCAAAATTACAGCGATTTGCGCCATCATCTAACCGCAATCGTCATTCCAAATAATCCCGCAAACGCTTGCTCCTGCTCGGATGGCGCAACTTGCGAAGGGCTTTTGCCTCAATTTGTCTAATCCTTTCTCTAGTCACGTTAAAGCGCTTGCCAACCTCCTCCAAGGTATGGGCGCGCCCATCCTCCAAGCCAAATCGCAAACGCAACACCTCTCGCTCTCTTTCCGTTAACTCCCCGAGCATCTCTTCCAATTGCTCGCGCAACAATTGACCGGCAGTGGCTTCCTCGGGATTGGGTGAATCCTTGTCTTCTATAAAATCGCCAAGCTGACTGTCTTCCTCTTCGCCAATAGGAGTTTCAAGGGAAACTGGTTCTTGAGCTATTCTTTGAATATCTTCTACTTTCTCCGGCAGCAATTCTAGCGCTTGAGCGATTTCCTCTACGGTTGGTTCTCTTCCCAATTGTTGAACCAATTGCCTGGAAACCCGAATAAGTTTATTGATGGTCTCGACCATATGAACAGGTATCCTAATGGTACGTGCCTGATCGGCTATAGCCCTTGTAATCGCTTGTCTTATCCACCACGTAGCGTAGGTGCTAAACTTAAATCCCTTCCTGTAATCGAACTTCTCAACGGCACGTATCAAACCCAAATTACCCTCTTGAATCAAATCTAGGAAAGAAAGTCCTCTTCCAATGTATTTCTTAGCAATGCTTACGACAAGACGCAAATTTGCTTCGATTAACTTTTTCTTTGCTTCCTCGTCTCCGGCCTCTACTCTTTTTGCAAGCTCAACTTCTTCCTCCTTAGTAAGCAAAGGGATTTTCCCTATCTCTCGCAAATACATCCTCACCGGATCGGCAATTGAAACGCTTTCTAATTCAGTAAGTTCGCTTAAGTCTGCCTGCGGCAGTAATTCGGCCTGTTGAAGTTCCTGTATTTTTTCTTCGTCACGAACATCTATGCCCAACTCCAGAAGGTTAGAATATACACTATCCATTATCTCCGCTTCGCTTAAAGCCTCTTGTGGCAAATATTTTTCTAGGTCATCGTATGTGATGAACCCTTTTTGACGTCCCTCTTGTAAAAGCTCGCGAATGTTTTCGATAAGCTCTGCTATCTCCTGGGATTCCATTTCTTCGAAGTCCAGATCTTCCTGGTCCTCAATGGGCTCGTTATGTTCTTTTTCCTCGTCATCATCATTAGAGTTTCTTGCATTCGCATTCTTATTACCGTTTTTATCATAATTTAATTTTTTTCTTTCTGCTGCAGTCATTTGTCTTCCCGTCCCCCTTTTAATGCGGAAGCTATTTTCTGCATCTCCTCAATTTCTTCGCGGGTTGCCTCGCCTTTCAACATTTTGGAATAAAGAACGTTATATCTCGATTTCATGGCTTTAGTCTTAAGGGAGCTTGAGATTACGTCAAAAATATCCACTCCCTCGTCAAACTGCTGGCAAAAGGCATTACCTAGCGCTAGGGCTTCCAATGGAAATCGATCCTCTGATTTTAGCCAACGCTCCTCCAGCTCTTCCGGGGATTCGCCATTTAATAACGCCGCTATTAGATTTTTTAATCGCACATCCTTTATTAAAGGAAATATGTGCTCTTCATCTAAACCCCGTCTCTTTGCAGGATCATTCCACAAAAGCGAAAACAACGCTGCTTCTTGTGCGTCAGTTACGTGTTTCTTTTGTTTTTGTTGCTTTTGTTTATTTATATATACGCTGAAGTCGCCACGTTTCCCTTTTTTCTCTGTTCCCCTTTTCATATTTGCTTTGAAATCTAACAACATAGCCTCAAGCGCATATCTGGGAATCTCAAGCGCTGCTGCAATCTGAGACATAAAAGGAGCTAAATCCGGCAAAGGAATCCTTGAAAAACCCTCGAGCAACTCCTCAATCACTTTTTTTCGAACATTTAGATCCTTCAAAAACTCTTCTCTTATCTCAAGGTGGTACAAAGGAAGGGGGAGGCTCTTGCTCAAAAGGTCCTCGAAGGCGTTGCTTCCCTCTTTCTGCAAAAACTCATCGGGATCCACATTGGCTGGCAACGCTACTACCCTCACTTGCAAGCCCAACGACTGCAACAAATACATACCCCTTATTGCTGCTTCCTGCCCTGCAGTATCAGCATCGTAACAGACATAACAAGACCTTGCATATCGCCTTAACAACTCGCCCTGATTTTCCGTCAAAGCTGTTCCAAGCGATGCCACGGTTTCGTGAAATCCTGCCATGTGTAGCCTTATAGCATCCATATAACCCTCAACCAGAATTGCACGCCCCTTATTGCGCATGTCGTTTTTGGACAAATTAAGTAAATACAAACAAGAACCTTTATGAAACACCGGGCTCTCTGGAGTATTTATATATTTAGCACCTTCGCCCGAAATTGACCGACCTCCAAATCCTACTAGACGTCCAGTAACGTCTCTTATGGGAAAAATTATTCTGCCTCTAAACCTATCATATATGCCTCGCGGACCCTCAACCACCAAACCACACTCAACGGCAATCTTAGATGATATACCCATCCTTGAAAGAGAACGCCACAGGTAATCCCACGCTGGTGGAGCCCAACCAATTTCAAAATAAGGCCACCATTCTTTGGGCAAGTTCCTTTGTACTAAGTATCTCCTTGCTATTTCGCCTGCGGGACTTTCAAGGTAGTCACGATATATTTTGAGGGCCTTTTCCAAGACATCGCTAAAATTAGGATAGCTATCTTTTCTGGCTCTTTTTTCAACCTTCACACCGGCTCTCTTTGCAAGCAATTCGATGGCCTCGGTGAAACTAAATCCTTCTACGTCCATGACGAAAGATATAACATCTCCTCCTTTACCACAGCCAAAGCAATGGTAAAACTGCCTATCAGGCATCACATAGAAGGACGGTGTTTTCTCGCTATGAAAAGGGCACAGGGCCCTATAACCTTTGCCAGATTTATGTAGCTCTACATAATCTCCAACTACCTCCAGGATATCTACTCTTCTTTTTATTTCATCTATTTGAGTTTTATCCAAGGGTTATCCCTCCAAAAACTGAAAAGGGAGGGGTTAGACATCAGCCCTCCCGAAAAATAGCCCTTAACTACAAGAAATTTTTATGATATTAGATATGAATAGATAGCAGCATATCGCACTACATTAACAAAGGTGCCATGACCAAAGCTATGATTGACATTAATTTAATCAATATATTAAGGCTGGGACCAGCCGTGTCCTTGAAAGGATCTCCAACAGTGTCGCCAACAACAGCGGCAGCATGCGGAGGCGTTCCTTTTCCTCCTAAGTTTCCTTCTTCTATATATTTTTTCGCGTTATCCCAAGCACCCCCGGCGTTTGCCATAAATATTGCCAACATCACCCCTGTGACGATGGAACCGGCGAGTAGCCCGCCTAAAGCAGGGGCTCCCAGCACCAACCCAACGATTACCGGGGATAGTATGGCCATCATTCCGGGCACAATCATTTCTTTGAGAGCGGCCTTGGTGGATATATCGACGCAACGCTCATAATCAGGTTCTTGCGTTCCCTCCATAATGCCAGGCATCTCCTTAAACTGACGGCGAACTTCTTCGATCATGCTTTGAGCGGCCCTGCCAACGGCCTGAATTGCCCTGGAGCAAAAAACGAATGGCAACATGCCGCCGACAAAGAGCCCAATTAACACGCGTGCATCCATTAGATCAATGATCTTGAGCCCAACAGCACTGGCATATGCAGAAAAAAGCGCTATAGCAGTTAACGCTGCTGAACCTATGGCAAGGCCCTTGCCTACGGCAGCCGTCGTGTTACCAACGGCATCCAGCCTATCGGTAATCTTTCTTACTTCCGCAGGCAAATGACTCATTTCAGATATACCACCAGCATTGTCTGCTATTGGTCCGTAGGCGTCTACGCTCAAGGTCATTCCCGTGATGGCCAACATGCCTACTGCAGAGCAAGCGATGCCGTATAGGCCTCCGGATTGTACAGCAACAAAAATAGCTGCACATATGAGCAACACCGGCCACATGGTGGATTTCATGCCAACAGCTATCCCTGTTAAGATGTTAGTCGCATACCCCGTGATGGATGCATTGGCAATTTCCTTCACTGAACTATAAAAAGAGGAGGTGTATACTTCCGTAATATAGCCTATTGCTACCCCACAAATTACCCCCGCCAAGACAGACCAAAACAAAGCTAAGTCAGCAAACATGAACCGCGTTAGCAAGAAAGAACCGACGATCATCAAAATGCCAGTCGCAAAAGTGCCTTTCCTTAGCGCTAATTGAGGATCCCCTTTTTCTTTGATGCGCACGAAAAATGTACCTATTAGAGATGCAAGAATACCAACAGCCGCAAGTAACATGGGGAAGGTTATTCCCTTTCCTCCAAAGAGAGCCGCTCCTATCGCCATGGCTGCTATGATCGAATTAACATAGGATTCAAAAAGATCGGCACCCATTCCTGCTATATCGCCTACGTTATCGCCTACGTTATCGGCGATAACAGCGGGATTCCGAGGGTCGTCTTCAGGTATCCCAGCTTCCACTTTGCCCACCAGATCGGCACCAACGTCAGCTGCCTTCGTGTATATGCCGCCTCCCACGCGCGCGAATAGCGCTATGGAACTGGCGCCAAAGCCAAAAGCTGTTATTATATTTGGATCTTTATATAATATATAGGCAATTACTATACCCAAAACTCCAACGCCAACCACTGTCATCCCCATGACAGAACCGCCCCAAAAAGCAATCTTTAAAGCCTGATTCATTCCGCTCATTGCAGCAAAAGCGGTCTTACCGTTGGCTCGCGTCGCGACCTTCATTCCAAGAAAGCCCGAAATGCCGCTACAGAAAGCCCCCAATAAAAATGATACGGCGAGGGGGACTCCCAACTTCCAAGCAAGCAAGCAAGATACAACAATGACAAAAGGAACGAGAGCCCTATATTCCCTATAAAGAAAGGCCATGGCTCCCCTTTGAATGATGTTGGAAAGATAATTAATACGTTCATGATCGACCTTGTAATTATCGATATGATTAGTTATTAATATAGCATATAATAATGCTATTATACCTGCGCCTGCTGAAATCCACAACGCGTACCCGTTCATAAAAAGATCCCCCCATTTACGATAATTTCAAGCCCGCCTTTATCTGAAGGCGGGCGCATTAGATATTCGATCAAAGCGCTCCTAATTATAGGCAGGATGGACCATTTTTGCAAGGTCAATAGTCATCGATCATTTGCAAAAGAATGCTTTGAGACTCGCAAGATCTCATAATACAATTATATAGCAAGTATTTCAACGAAAATAACAAAAACGCCGAAGATCCCTTTCTATTTTATCTTTCTTGCTCTTTTATTACCAAAACAACATCCTTACTTTTTCCTTCTATGCCCTTTAAGGAACTCGTCATCCCTTTAACAGTACCTGCTATGAAGTCCATTGTGAAATCGTTCAATCCAATCTTCTGTCCACCCACATAGAGAACCACATGTTCCCTTTTTCTCCCCATTCTTTGTAAAATCCATTCAGCAAGCTTCTCTTCCTCGCAGGGTTGAAAATGAGGTAACTTTGGAAACAAGTTTTCCGGGCCATCGAAAACGGCAAAAATACCCTTTACATCGGCAGAGGGGTACTTCCCTCCAACCCATATTTTAGGAAGAGGCAACGATTTGCCACCTTCGACAAGGACGATGTCCTGTTGTGGGAAGAAGATTCTTTCTATATCGCGCAATGTAAAATCTTGTTTTAAAACCTCGGCCCTAATTCCATCTGCTCCCCACAGTAGGACCTTTATTCCTGCTCTAGCGATGAGACCACTATCAGTGTTTTCAGATGAAATTACGCTATCGTGACAATGTTTTATATATCCCACATCTAAACCTAAGCTTCCGCTTAGAATTTCGATCAATCTTTTACATAACGTTGTCTTGCCACTGCTTTTATGGCCACAAACTGAGACCATATAGGGCATGGTCCTCACCTCCAAAAAACTAATCCGAGTACTCTCGTTTAGCCCTCCAAATCCTCCTATAACAGTCAAGGAAAAATACGAACAAAGACAAAACTATTGGCCCTAAAAAAACGCCAAGGAAACCCCAAACGCTTATTCCACCGATCACACCCAAAAAGACCAGAAGAAAATGAACTTTGCTGCCTTCGGATATAAAGAGAGGCCGAATTAAATTGTCAATCGTGCTAACAACCAAGACAGCCCAGAAGGCCAATATCAAGCTTTCTTTTACGTTTCCAATTAAAAAAAGATACAAGGCGCCCGGGATGAGGACGAAGGGAGTGCCTACAAAGGGAATCATGGCACATATAAAAAGAAACACACCGGCCAAGATGGGAGCTGGAAGCCCAACAAATACCCAACCAGCTACGCCCAAACACGCCTGAATTCCCGCTGTTAGAGTGGTGCCAATCACGACGGACTTCATCATCCTGGTAGCACTATCAAAAAGCGCCGCTCTTTCTTCTTTGGGCAAAGGCAATACATCATTCAAAAATTCTAACACTACATGACCATCCCGCAGCAAATAAAAAGTAGAAACAGAGATCACAAATAACTGATAGCACATCTTGAAAGCGTTGCCCAATAAACCTCTGGAAAAATCCCCTAACGACGAAGCCAAGTAGCTAACCGCACGATGTGTTAAATCTTGTAAAAAGGCGGGGTCCTCTTTAATTCCAGCATATCGTATTAAGTGATCGGGTAGTTTCTTTACCAAACCAGACCATGCTGAAATCAAAACTTGCTGTATGGATTCAAGGTTATCGGATAAACTGGAGATAAACTTTATAGCCTCCTTTGCTAAAGATATCCCGATAAACCCCATGGGGACACAAAGCAGCAAAACGACACAGGTGGTAGAAACAAGGGACGATAAGTTTCTGTGTTTACCCCGAAACACTTTTTTATGCAATATTTCGTTCAATGGATATGAAATAAAAGAAAAGATGACAGCCCACATCAAAGGACGAATTATCGGCATAGTTATAAAGATGCCAAGTAAAGCCAATAAGGCAAAGACCAGCAAAAATGGCAAATATCCCCCTTGAGGCGATTTATGAACGAAAGAATCTTTCATGCTCATCACTCCTTGCCAAGGAACAACTGAAAGTATATCAAGTTTGAAACCTTATCGACGTATGTCAACCGCACCCTTACAACGTCACCTAAGCGAAAAACCTTGCCCTTGCGTCCCCTCAAACAAAGACCGTCTTCGTCGTAAAAAAATTGGTCATAAGGTTCAAGGCTTTCCACAGCGACGAACCCCTCCGCCGCATTATCAAGCTCGACGAACATCCCTCTCGGGGTCACCCAAGATATGACGCCATCGAAAATCTCCCCCACTTTACTCTCCATATATTCAGCAATTTTAATCTTAATGGAGATCCTCTCCGCTTCTTCCGTCTTTTCTTCCATTGCGCTGATGTAGGCCGAAAGGTTCGAAAGCTCTTGGACGCTAAAGGCACCCGGTGCCTCCCGATTCTTTTGAATCAAGGTGTGCACTATCCTATGAACAACTAAATCGGGATATCTTCTTATGGGTGAAGTAAAGTGTAAATAATATTTCAGAGCTAACCCAAAATGCCCCAAACACCTGGGATCGTAACGTGCCCTGGGCAAGGAACGCAAAACTAGAGTATGGACCAATCTCTTGCATGGTAGCCCTTCAACTCCTTTTAGCAGGCGATTTATAGCCTTGTTTGATGGACTTATTTTCTTTGTTTTCACTCCAATGGAAGAAAGAGTTTTTTTAAGCTGCATTACTTTCTCCACGTCTGGTTTTTCATGAACTCTATAGATTGTTAATGCACTATTACTAATTATATATTCCGCTATTACGCTATTGGCAAGTATCATGATGTGTTCGATGATGCGATGGGCAAATGTACGCTCAATGGCTCTTATATCGATTGGCGTCCCTTTCTCATCAAGTTCCACCTTCGTCTCCGGAAAATCGAACTCTATCATTCCCGCTTTTTTCCTTTTTTTGTATAGCATATTAGACAGAATTGCAAGGTGACTTAAGACCTTATCAGCCTCTCTTCCCAAGGTCTTTTTACCATCTAAAACTTCTTGGACTTCCTCGTAGGTCAGCCGCTTGCGGACACGTATCACGCTTGGTAAAATTTCATATTTCAGAAGGTCTCCTCTGCGATCTAACACCATTTCAACTGTAAGACACAACCTGTCCTCGTTCTCAATTAAGCTACATAGGTCAGAAGAAAGCTGGGGAGGCAGCATTGGAATTACCCTATCAACCAAATAAACCGAAAAACTCCTTTCTTTGGCCTCCATGTCAATGTAGCTATCGGGTCGAACATATTCCGATACATCCGCTATGTGAACTCCTAAACGCCAGCCTTCATCAATCTCTTCAATAGAAAGGGCATCGTCAAAATCCTTGGCATCCGAAGGATCTATGGTAAGAGTGAATTTATTTCTAAAATCTTTCCTTTCACCGGGAAAACGGCGAAGAGGAGAGGTGTTTTTTAAAGCTTCAGCCTCTGCGAGCACATCTTTCGGGAAATTGGATTTAATTTTATATTCTTCCATCAAAGCTAGCACTCGGACTTGGGGATCATCCTCATCGCCTAAAACTCTTAGCACCTTGCCTTCTCCGGGAAATGGGAATCGGGGATATTTTTTTATCGCAACGACGACAACAGCCCCATCCTTCAAAGCCTCGCCATCATCCAAAGTGAGAATAAAATTATATCGTCGATCTAAGGGAAACAATAGCGGGACACCGTTTCGACACCTCGTTATGCCTACGATCTCAGTGATACCCCTTGACAGTACTTTTTTTACCTTGCCATATAACCTATTTTTCTGATAGTTTTTACTTATAACTATCTTAACTTCGTCTCCATGGATGGCACCGCCCATATCTTCTTCGGCTATATAAATATCGGGCAACCTCTTATCCCTGGGACGGACAAAACCAAAGCCCCTAGGGTTAAGCTCCAGTTTGCCTATAGCAATATTCCTTCGAGGGGATATTCTGCGTCCCCTTCTTTTAGTCCTTCTGGTATATTTCATTTTGACGCCACTAATGCAGCTGCTAAGCCCGCTCCGACACCATTATCGATGTTTACTACTACCACTCCACCACTGCAGGCATTGAGCATGGAAAGTAAAGCTGCAAGTCCGCCAAAACTTGCACCATAACCAACAGAGGTTGGAACGGCAATGACAATGGACGAAACTAAACCAGCCACGACGCTCGGAAGAGCACCCTCCATACCAGCGACTACCACTATCGCGCGCGACTTTCTAATATCTGGAAGCAGAGGAAATAATCGATGTATGCCAGCTACGCCAACATCACAAAATCTCTTCACCTGACAACCTGCAAATTCCGCAACATCAGCCGCTTCCTCAGCTACCGGCTTATCAGAGCTCCCAGCAGCGATTACGGCAACTTCGCCCCGTTTTTGAGGAGGCTCAAAGCGACACAGGGACAACCTGGAATCCTTGCGATATTCTATATTTGAAATATAGCCCTTCAATAACTCATGCTTATCCATTGATATACGGCTAAAGATAGCATTTGAGCGGTTCCTGGCAATGCTTTGTGCTATCTTTATCAATTGTTCGTCAGACTTGCCAGGAGTATATATAATTTCACCGATTCCTCGCCTTATAGATCGATGCCAATCTAATTTGACATCTCCGAGATCTTCGTAGGGTAATAAAGATAAATTCTCCATGGCCGTATCTACGTCAATTTTCCCATTTTCTAGCAATTCCAAAATACGCCGTAAGCTATTTTGCATTTCCATGGCTCTCGTTCCCTCTTTCTCGTCCCGTTTTATCTATCACTATTATAAATTATAAAGGGCTATGGCACTTAAGCCATAGCCCTTTATAATCAACGCGGTTTTTTATATTGGCACGCGTATTAATCATACTCCGGCATTTCAGGCATCCTTGGAGCTTCTTTTTTCTCCGGTTTTTCGGCCACCAAGACTTCCGTCGTGAGCACCATGGCCGCGATCGAGCCGGCATTTTGTAGGGCGCTACGAGTAACCTTCAGAGGGTCTATTATGCCTTCTTCGATCATGTCGACATACTCGCCAGTAACCGCATCTAAGCCCTGCCCCTTGGGCAAGCTTCGTACCTTTTCCACAACCACGTCTCCCTGAAATCCGGCATTTTTAGCTATTAAGTGCAGGGGTTCAGCGAGGGCATTCAACACTACCTGAGCCCCAATCTTCTCATCCCCATTCAAAGTTTCGATGAAGGACTCCAGTGCAGGGACGCAATTTAGCAATGCAACTCCGCCACCCGCTACGATACCCTCTTCTACGGCGGCTCTGGTCGCACTCAAGGCATCTTCTATACGATGCTTCAGCTCCTTTTGTTCGGTCTCAGTAGCCGCGCCCACCTGGATAACAGCTACGCCACCTACTAGTTTAGCAAGCCTTTCTTGAAGTTTTTCTTTGTCGTATTCGGATGTAGCTTCTTCCAGCTCCGCTTTAATTTGAGCAGCACGTTTCCTTATAGCCTCGCTGTCGCCTGCTCCTTCAACTATTGTGGTTTCCTCTTTCGTAACGCGCACCTTTTTGGCGTGACCAAGCATGGAAAGATCAGCGTTTTCAAGCTTAATTCCCAGCTCTTCGCTAATGACTTGACCACCAGTCACTATAGCGATATCCTGCAACATGGCTTTCCTTCTATCGCCGAATCCGGGCGCCTTAACAGCACAAACTTGCAAGATTCCGCGCAATTTGTTGACCACCAAAGTCGCCAAAGCCTCGCCTTCTACGTCCTCAGAAATGATCAAAAGCGGTTTTCCGGTTTGAACGACCTTTTCCAATATGGGAAGCAGATCTTTTACATTGCTGATTTTTCCGTCATGAATCAGGATGTATGCATCTTCAAAGGAGGCCTCCATTCGCTCTGGATCGGTAATCATGTAGGGGCTGATATACCCTTTGTCGAATTGAAGCCCTTCGACCATCTCCAAAGTGGTACCCACGGACTGACTATCTTCAACCGTGATAACACCATCTTCTCCCACCTTGGACATCGCTTCAGCGATCAGTTCACCAATTCCTTTGTCATTGGCAGAAATAGCCGCCACCTGGGCGATCTTGGATCTATCCTTGACAGGTATTGCCATCTTCCTCAATTCATCTACAACTACGTCTACTGCCATTTCGATGCCCCTTCGCATCAACATGCCGTTGGCTCCAGCAGCAACGTTTTTCATGCCATGACGTATCATGGCTCTAGCAAGCACCGTGGCAGTTGTCGTTCCGTCACCAGCAATATCGTTGGTCTTTGAAGCTACCTCTTTTAAAAGCTGTGCTCCCATGTTTTCAAAGGGCTCTTCCAGTTCTATTTCCTTGGCGATGGTAACACCATCATTGGTAATCGTGGGGGAGCCAAATTTCTTCTCCAATACCACATTTCGCCCTTTGGGCCCCAATGTTATACCCACCGTGTCGGCAACTTTATTTATGCCTCGCTCTAATGCCCTGCGAGCTTCTTCCTCGAACTTCAGTATTTTCGGCATTATAAATTCCCTCCTTTATAGCTTCAGGTTGATCATCAGGCATTTTTCAGTTATTTCATAACCACAGCCAAGATATCACGTTCGCTCAAAATAAGGTATTCTTCGTCCTCTATCTTTACTTCTGTTCCGGCATACTTGCTAAAAATTACCCTTTCCCCGACTTTTACTTCAAGGGGCAACTTCTGACCATTCTCCAACACCCTGCCACTTCCTACCGCGACTACTTCTCCTTCTTGTGGTTTTTCCTTAGCTGTGTCTGGCAGTACTATTCCACCCTTGGTCTTTTCTTCTTGGGTTAGAACCTTAATAACTACTCGATCTCCTAGAGGCTTAAGCTGCATTTAACATCCCTCCTTGCTAAAATGAATGATAATCACGTTTATCACTTTGTTAGCACTCACTGCCAATCAGTGCTAACAAACCGATAAATATATTAAGGTCCTCCCTCTATTTATTACAAGTAGAAATAAAGGCATTTATGCCAACTTACTGCTAAATAGAGGCAGATATGTCGTATTTTCTTTATTTTTCTGGGGTTTTCACGCCAAAGATTTGGAAGGATCGGGTACGAAGGACAGCGGCGACCTTTCTCCTCTCTTATAAGCATTGTAGCCAGCCGCGGCAATCATAGCGGCATTATCGGTACACAGCTCTATTGGCGGAAGATAGGCATGCCAAGACTTTTCTTTTATTTTTTCCCGAAGCCAAGTATTAGCAGCAACACCACCTGAGATAGCAACTTTGCTTATTCCAGTTATTTTTACAGCCAAATCCACCTTTCGTAGCAAAGCCTCGATAGCTGCGTGCTGGAAGGAGGCGCACACATCTTCCACCCTCAAATTCGGATTTCTCTTTAAAGCCCAAAGTACGGCTGTCTTTAAACCGCTGAAACTAAACTCGATGCTAGGGCTATTGGCCATTGGGACGGGCAACGGTATGGCAAAGGGATCTCCCTTTCCTGCCATTTTTTCTATCATCGGTCCTCCCGGATAACCCAAACCCAACAAACGTGCTACCTTATCGAAGGCTTCGCCCACCGCATCATCCCTGGTAGCCCCAAGCAACTTGTAATCTCCGAAGGATCTTACTAGGATAAGCTCTGTGTGACCTCCTGAAATTATTAATGTTATAAAAGGAGGCAATAAATCGTCATGCGCCAGATAATTTGAAAATATGTGGCCCTCCAAATGATTTACAGCTATTAAGGGAACCTCCCAAGCTTGAGCCAATGCCTTTGCGGCCGTAGTTCCAATTAGCAGCGAACCCATTAAGCCAGGGCCATCCGTGACGGCAATCAAATGTATCTCCCGTGGTGGATTTTTAATCTCGCATTCATCCAAGAGCTGAGAAAGCAAAGGTATAAGGTTTTCTAAATGTTTGCGCGAGGCAAGTTCGGGAACCACACCACCAAAGGTCTCGTGATCTTTTAACTGACTTGCAACCAAAAAACAGCGTAAATTCTTGTTATTTTCAAGCAACGCGACCGATGTATCGTCGCAACTTGTCTCAATGCCCAAGGTCAACATTTAACGTCACCTGCCACAACCATTACAAGAAGAACAACTTCCGCTGGCACAGGACTTTTTTCTCGGTGCTTCTCCCTCCAAATGAATTAATATTTTTCCTCTGCAGCTAGGACAGCTGTGGGCGAAAGTTGTACTTGTGAACTCGGCATCGCAACTGACACAACGATATTTATGCAAAAAGATCACCCTTTCTTGATTCGCTCAATTTCTAAATTTATCCAAGTCGATTCTAATTTCATTTCCTTCATAAATTATATTATATACCCCATCCGAAGACCTAGGAACCACAAAAGCAAGGTCACCAACCGCTCCGGAGGGTAAAGATCCTGTTGGTATTCGCGTGAGCTTTGTTAAAACCTCCTTTTCTGATAAATACATCCCGTTGACTGCTATTTTAAAAGGGTCAAAATCGAATGGTTTATAGGTTTCATATCGCAACACAAATAGTTCCTTACCCCGCGCTTGGGGGCTTCCAAAATGACCCAAGTGCCATTTAAGCCAATCTGGCGTCTTTCCAGAGGCTATAGACGCCTTAACGAGCAAGTCATCGACGTAAAGGAAATCAAATCTTGCCCTTGCCCCCAATACTAAATCTCCAAACTCTTGGCCCTCAAGGTACATTGTAGTGATCCGCTTTATCGCCAAATCCTCAAATTCATCAGCGCAGAGTTCACCAGCACCAAAGGTGATTATTGCGATAAATACGGACAATACAATCGTTATCATGAGAAAAAAAAGTTTCTTCAACTCCTTCCACCACCTTTTAGCTCCTCTATCTCTTCAGGAGTAAAAGTATACACTTTATTGCAAAAATGACACCTGACTTCTAAAATATCCCGTTCACTCTCTAGTTCGGGCATTGAAAGCAGCAACGCCTTGACGAGATTCCTTGAACATCTGCAACCAAACTCAAAAGAAGTACTTCCCAGCCATTTTTTACTCAGATCTTTAAATATTGTTTCAAGTATATCCTGCGAAGATCCTACCTGTTCTGCCAACCTGCTGATGGAGTCATATTTTTCTAATAATCTTTCTAGCATGCCAACAAAAGACTCATCGGCATCGGGCAATAGTTGCACCATTAAGCCTCCGGCCGACAGGACGCCCAGAGAGGGTTTCTGCAAAACTCCAAGCGCAATTGCCGTTGGAACCTGCTCAGACTTAGCATAGTAGTAAGCTATATCTTCGGCAATTTCACCTGAGACTAAAGGAACTTTGGAAATCAACGGTCTTTTTAGCCCAAGATCTTTTATCACTGTTAGATATCCGTTGCTGCCCACACCAGCACTCACGTTCCACTTGCCCTTTTCAGAAAGAGGAAGTTCAACCCACGGGTTTTTCACGTAACCTCTTACTTTTCCTCGATTTTCAGCGTCAGCCACTACTTCGCCTAAGGGGCCATCTCCTTCAACCTTTAAGGTAATTCTCGCTCTTTTTACCTTCTGATCGGCCACCATCATCATGGAGGCCATTACCAATCTTCCAAGAGCAGCTGTTGCCAGAAAAGACAAATTATGTACATCTTGGAGTAATTTCACCAATTGGGTTGCCTCTACCGCAATAGCCCTAGCATCTCCTGTTCCAAGTAGGCATCTGTGCACTGTTGCTTTATGCTCATCGTTTTGAGGCACTTTAATCTTCCCCTTTGATGGAGCGTATTATCCACTTCCACTCTTGTAATCTGCAAAACAAAGTTACAAAACCATAAACCGATACCCCTAAAACTCCGGCACCCATTAACCATAGCGCCTTCGCTATTGTACTCCCCCCAAAGGGATAGGGTAATAAAAATTTGTAGGCTATAGAAAACAAAACCAATAGACAGGCAGAAAGGGCCAACTTAGCGCACCACTTGGGATTAAATATCTTTAAGCTTTTTCCGGTTGCCTTCGCCAAATAGCTTATGCCTAAGAAAGCTCCGCTGGTAAAAGCACAAGCCACGCCGAGGGCTAAACCCCTGTACGACAACCACCTCATGGTAGAGGCACTTATCAAAAAGTTTACCACGACCGTGGAGGATGTGACGAGCATAGCACCCTTAGGCAAGCCGCAGGCATATATTGCCCTTAATGTAACGTTAGTCAACGCCATTCCCAGCAACCCAAGGGAATAAATGGCCAAGGACTGACTAGTGGCCCTCCAAGCCCAATCGTCAAAGGCACCTCTATAAAATACACAATTAACCGCTTCGGGTGAAAATATCACTGCCATGATCGAGATGGGTAAGATTAAAAAGAAGGAAAACCGAAGCGAATCACGAAAGATCTCGATAAATTCATCTTTATTAGATGACACTTTAGAAAGTGTCGGCAATACCGCCTGCGATATGGCTATCACGAATAACCCCAAAGGGAGTTGAAGCAATCTGTCAGCGTAATTCAATACCGAGATAGAACCTGCCTCCAAAAAAGAACCCATCACCCTACTTATAATGGGATGCAATTGATTGAAGGAAAGGCCTACCACGTAAGGGAGAAAAAGGCGCATCATCGTCTTCAATTCATCGTCAGCGCGATTGATTTTAGTTGGATAAAGCACAAATCCCTTCCAGGCGCTCCATATCCACTGAACGCAAAATTGAGATACCCCACCCGCTAAGACTGCAACGGGAAGCGCTGAAATACCGAACTTTTCATAAAAGAAAAGGACAACCACGATAAACACCACATTGCTTACAGCTGGCGCTACAGCAGGCACAAAGAAAGAACCCAAGCTGTTAAGCACCCCCATGACGAGGGCAGAAAGAGAGATAATTAGCAAGAAGGGGAAAAGCCTTTTTGTAAAAGACACTGCCAGAGCAGCTTCCTCGCCCGAAAAGCCCGGAGCGATAAGCGAAACCAACTGAGGGGATAGTATGATACCAAGACAAACTACAAAGAAACCAATCGCTATCAAAAGTGTCAAAGCTTGCCGCCCCAATTCCTTTGCTCTTGTTTCTCCTTGCGTGCTTAAAGCTCGAGAAAAAACAGGGACAAAAGTAGCGGATAAAGCACCCTCCGCAAGGAGCTGCCTTGCCAAGTTGGCTAACGTGTATGCCACCAAAAAGGCGTCGAGTTGTCGCGTCGCACCAAAAAAGGCAGCTATAATTGTTTCGCGTATAAGCCCCAATATCCTGCTGGCAAAGGTGCCAATGGTCATCACCATCGAATGTCGTATAATGGTATCGATTGCTTTGGCCAATTATTTTCAATCCTCCCGCTTCTTGCTTTTTGGTTGTAAAAAACTACATCTATTATTATAAGGTGATGTCAATGAATGTAAAAATTCACGTTTGGGGAGTCGGTAACAGCACCTTGGGTGACGACGGAGTCGGCATATTCGTCGCCAAGATGTTAAAAAGACTTTCGCCTCCTTATATTGAAGTTACAATATGTGAAAGTGTCCCCGAAAATTTTATTCTACCCTTGAGGAGAAAAAAGCCCCAAGAACTCGTTATCGTAGATGCAGCTTTAATGAATTTGCCGCCCGGAAGCATTAGAAGGATTCCTTTGGCACAATCCGAGGGCTTTATATTGACTCACGGCTTGCCCTTCTTGACACTGATAGAATCTCAAATAAAAAATTGCAATGTTACCATAATAGGCATACAACCGGAAACAAGAGGTTTCTCCACAAAACTTTCCACTTCTGTGCATGAAGCAGCAAGAAAACTTGTTAAAATTATCACGACATCAAGGTTGCGCGACATTCCACTGCTTACCAGCTAAATCGCTCTCCGAGATAATACTTCCTCGCGATTTCGCTTTCGGCCACCATATCAGGGTCCCCCTCCACCAAGATTTGTCCTTCGTGAATTATGCAAGCCCTATCGGTTATGGCCAAGGTCTCGCGCACGTTGTGATCGGTCAGTATTATGCCGTAACCTCTATGTCGCAAGCCTAACGTCATCTGCTGAATGTCGTAGACTGCTATGGGATCTATGCCGCTGAAGGGTTCATCCAGCATCAAAAAATCGGGCTCTATTGCCAAGGCCCTGGCAATCTCAACACGCCTTCTTTCTCCTCCGCTCAGAGAATGGCCTTTAACGTCCGAAATCTTCTGCAATCCAAACTCCGCCATTAAACGGGATGCTCTTTCTTCAACGTCTTCGCGTTTTAAATTTTGTTCCTCCAAAATCAAACGCAAGTTTTCCTCTACTGTTAAAGACCTAAACACCGAGGCTTCTTGGGGTAAATAGCCTAATCCCAACCTTGCTCGGTGATGCATTGGTAAGGATGTTATTTCCACATCATCAAGATAAACTTCCCCCGCATCAGGGTATAACAAGCCAACTATCATGTAAAAGGTGGTAGTTTTGCCAGCACCATTAGGGCCCAGTAGCCCTACTATCTCTCCTCTTCTAACTTGAAAGGTAACGTTTGAAACGACCTTTCTCTGTTTAAAGGATTTTTCTAATCCGACAACAGATAGCAGGTCTGCCATGTTAGCTTTCAATCCTCCTTGACTTCAATGACAACTTTAGGTCTCCCCAAAGCCTCGATATGTCTGTCATCTACGTAGTATATTAGGCTTTCGGCTTCTATGGTCCTTCCTTCTTGAACCGCTTTTGCATCACCTGTAACTTCAAGAACTCCCTTGCCACGAAGATAATGAGCTTGCTTTCCAGTGATATGAGTTCTTTCACCATCTGAGGGCTCGTGAATAACTACAACATTTCCAGTAGCCCACAATTCCTCTATTTGTTCCTCTGTTATCTTTCCACTAACTTCCTGGGCACTGACACGAAGATCGCGCCCCTTATCTTCAAATTGGCGCACTTTAATCGCTTTGAAACTCTCGCCTTGCCTGGTCACTTTTTCTGCTATAATTCTCATCTGTCCCATTCGCGCATTTACATTACCTACTGCGCTGTAGTAAACTATTTCTCCTTGCAGCCACTCAAGTTCATCGCTGCGGATTTCCTCGTCTTGACCTCTTATCAGATGACTCTTACCGAATGAATGAAACAAAGTGCCCCTTTCGTCCCGATCAATTTTTAACTCTACACAAGTCAAAGTTGCTTCTTGCGAAGGCCAAGAAACGACAACGTTATCCCAAAACCGAAACTGCTCCCCGTCTATAAGCCCTTCCGCGAAGGGTGCTTTTACAATTAGGTCCTCTTTTGTGACCTCAACACTTCCCTTCGCGGTCACCCTGCCAGTGTTGGGATCGTAGAACAGCTCGTCAGAATGCAGTATAACCTCAGTTATAGCACTCTCTTCTCCTCTACATGATTGTGGCAGCAAAAACAAAAGGCATGAAAAGATCAATAAGACGCCGAGGAATTTTTTTCTTTTCATTTTGTTCCCCCTATGTTGTAGTACGCTAAAAAGCTTTCGTCTTAGATGCAACTAGCTCGGCTATCTGTACGGCGTTGAGCGCTGCGCCCTTCCTTAAATTATCCGAAACGACCCACATGGATAGGGCTCTTGACATTCCAAGATCGCTCCGCAGACGACATACATAAACTAGGTCGCTACCAGCGGCTTGCAGAGGAGTTATATACTTATTTTCAGCCATGACTATTATGCCAGGAGCCTCGGACAAAATTGCATTTGCTTCTTCAAGCGTAACTCGTTCTTCAAATTGAGCCACTATAGCCTCCGAGTGACCTCGCTTAACAGGCACTCTGACAGTAGTACAGCTAACCTGTAACTTTTGATGATGTAAAATTTTTCTTGATTCATTTAACATCTTCCACTCTTCATCGGAAACACCCGACTCGTCCATTGCTCCAATATGAGGCAACACATTAAACCCTATGGGCAGAGGATAGACTTGCGGCTCAAAGGATTTGCCCTCTAAAATGGCGCGCGCGCACTCATCAAGCTCAACAAGAGCTTGCTTGCCCGTGCCAGATACCGATTGAAATGTAACCGCCGAAAAATACTCAAGGCAATATCTTTTGTGAAGGGGAGCCAGGGCCACAACAGCCTGAATTGTGGCACAATTGGGATTTGCTATTATGCCGTTGTGACGCATAACGTCTTCTGGGTTCACCTCGGGAACGATAAGAGGAATTTCAGGGTCTAATCTCCAAGCAGAACTATTATCTATTACTACTGCGCCTTTAGAAACTGCTACCCTGGCCCATCTTTTGGATACGCCTGCGCCGGCTGCAAATAATGCGATATCCACGCCTTTGAAGGCATCATCAGCAACCTCCCTCACTTCCACCTGAGCCCCGCTAAATTCAACGACCTTTCCGGCTGACTTACTGGAGGCTAAAGGAACGAAATCAGAAATTGGAAAGTTCCTTTCTTCCAGGACCTTAATTATCTCCTGTCCCACAAGGCCTGTTGCGCCCAATACTGCTACCTTCATGTCACTTTTCTCCTTCCATGAAATGTCTATGTAAAGAAGATACAGCCTTATCTATCGAGGAGGAGGATATAACGCAGGTGATCGAATTTGAAGTAGAGGAAATCATGTCAATATTGATGCCTTCTCGCGAGAGAACCGAAAACATTTGAGCTGGTATATCAGGATATACCGACAGGCCAATTCCGACAACCGATACCCTCCCAATCTCCGAATCATAGGTAACACCCTGAGCATCAATTTCCTGCGCATAGTCGTTGCAAACCTCGATGGCCTCCCCAAGTAGCGCCTCTTTGACCAGAAAAGCTATATCATTGACGTCGCCTCGCATAACACTTTGTATTATCATCTCGACGCCAATTCCACGCTCTGCCAGTTTGCTAAACAGTCCAGCAGCTATCCCGGGAACATCGGGAACGCCCAACACGGCTATTTTAGCAATGTTTTTGTCATGGACGATAGCCTTAATAGTTAAACCCTCTTTAACTTCTCCGTGTTTTATGACTTCTTCCATGTTTGCTTCCTTCACCCATGTTCCCTCCCCATCTAATATACTTGAACTAACATAAATCGGCATCTTATATAATGAGGCAAACTCGATGCTCCTCGCCTGAAGCATCCTTGCTCCTAAAGCGGCCATCTCAATGCACTCTTCATAGGAAACACTAGACAATTTCTTGGCGTTAGAAACCAGCCTCGGATCGGCCGTATATATCCCGTTTACGTCAGTGTATATATGACAAAATTCTGCATTTAAAGCAACAGACAGCGCAACGGCTGACAGATCAGAACCACCTCTACCCAGGGTCATAAAATCTCCAAATTCATTAACTCCTTGAAAACCCGTAACTACGGCGGTGCCGCCTTCGCCAAGCCAGGAGGCAACCCTTTTGGGATTGACATTTACTATCCTTCCTTCGGTATGGTGGCCTCTTGCGATAAAACCAGCCTGAAAGCCGTTAAAGGACTTGGTCTTAATTCCTGTTTCTTCCATAGCCATGGCCAATAAAGCTGCGCTTTGTTGCTCGCCGATGACTAAAAGCTGGTCCATTTCCCTGCCATTAAACACGCTTGAGGTCTTTTGTGCAAGCTCAACCAAGTCATCGGTCATTTTGCCCATGGCCGAAACAACGACGGCCACATTGAACCCTTTATCCAAATAATCGCCCTTCACGCGCGCTGCAACGTTACGAATTCGCTCCACCGTGGCAAGGGAACTCCCGCCAAATTTCAACACTACGCAATGGTCGAACATCGATCCGCTTCCTCAAGCATTTTGGCTTCTGCCTCTTTTATTCTTGCGCCTTCCTGGTCAATATCTAAAACGAAGAAACGAGACCTCAGTCCTTTTTCAGTAAAAACCGAGCACATTTCTTTTGCCGTTCGCGTTGGATCACCCTTCACAAAGGCCAGCATACTCGGGCCAGATCCGCTTATTGCAACCCCTAAGCAACCTGGCACAGATTTTACGCGTTCCAATATCTCTTCCCCTCCGGGAAAGAGTTTAGCCCTGTAGGGTTGATGAAGTTTGTCTTCCATGGCCCACGGCAAGTTTTCTAATTTGCCGGTAACCCAAGAAGCCGCTAGCAATGCTGCCCGACTTAAGTTAAATATAGCATCTTGGAGCGAAACCTCTTGCGGAAGCGCTTCTCGAGCCTTTTTCGTATCCACAGTTACATCGGGTACGGCAACCACTATCTTTATCCTTTCTTTAAAATACGGTAGCTTTACATATTTTACTTCTTTTCCGTTCCAAGCGCTTATGACAAATCCGCCCATACAACAAGGAACAACGTTATCGGGATGACCCTCCAACTCCACCATCAAGGGAAGAAGTCTTTCTTTCGAGAGTTCAGGCTTTCCTACTGCCTTTGCCAACATTACTCCTCCGACTATAGCCGAAGCAGAACTTCCTAACCCTCTAGATAAGGGTATGGCATTGTAAGACCTTAGCCTCAATCCCACGGGAGGTATGCCAAAATTTGCTATAGCCGCCTCGAATGATTTGATGATCAAGTTATTCTCGCCTGCAGCTATGTCTTTTCCGCCCTCGCCAATCACTTCTATGTCATATGTATGGGGAGGCAGTAAATCAAGCACTTGGTAGCGATTGTACAAAGATAAAGCAACACCGAAGGAATCAAACCCTGAGCCTACATTAGCACTCGATGCTGGGACAATCACAGTCAACATGACAAAATCTCCTCCCTTAGCGTCTCGTATTCTGCAGCAACTTCATTCGGAGACAGAGCCATCCTATCAACTATCTCTGGATCCTTTAAGCCGCTGCCAGTTAATACCATTACAACTCTTGCATTCTTTGGCAAATTGTCTTGCTTGCTCAACTTGTACAAACCTGCAAGGGTAGCGCAAGAGGCCGGTTCGGCAAAAATACCCTCGCTGCTCGCCAAGTCTTTCTGAGCCATTAGTATTTCTTCGTCAGAAACAGCCAAAAACATCCCCTTGCTGCTTTTAACAGCAGCCATCGCCTTTTTAGCGTTTACGGGACTGCCAATTCGTATAGCAGTAGCCACGGTCTCGGGCTTTTCAAAGGGCCTCCCCACGACGAGCGGAGCAGCGCCTTGGGCCTGTATTCCGATCATCCTCGGGATGGAGGCGATGAGGCCAGCCCTCCTGTATTGAACGAAACCTGCCCAATAAGCCGAAATGTTGCCGGCATTCCCAACGGGCAATACGCACCAATCGGGAGCCCCAATCTCATCGCATACTTCCCATGCTCCACTCCTTTGTCCCCACAATCGATAGGGGTTAACGGAGTTCACTATATTTAGCCCTAAATCATTGGCAAGTTTGCGAGTCATACCAAGGGCAACGTCGAAGTTTCCATGAATAGCTAAGACGTTTGCCCCGTATATCAAAGCTTGGGCGAGTTTACCCTGTGCTACTTTGCCAGCAGGGAGAACGACGTGACATTTTATTTTTGCCTTGGCAGCATATGCTGCAGCCGAAGCAGATGTATTTCCTGTTGAAGCGCATATAATGCCAGAAGCTCCTGACTCGAGAGCTTTAGAAACAGCAAGCACCATACCTCTGTCCTTAAAAGAACCCGTAGGGTTAAGCCCCTCACATTTAGCATAAAGCTCGACGCCAAGTTTCAGGCTCAAATTATCAAGAGGGATCAAAGGGGTATTGCCCTCTCCCAGCGATAAAATTGGGGTTTTTGAGGTCACCGGGAAATATTGAGCATATTTTTCCAATAAACAAACCATCAGCTTTCCACCTTCCACAAAGTTATCAAAAGCCCTCCTCAAGCCTCTTTTGGAGGCGAGAGGAGGGCTCCCGCGGTCCCACTCCACTTTCCGAAACAAATTCTTTCGGATCTCTTTCCGCTTTAAGGGGCGGACCCCGCTATCTTATCCAAAAAGCTTTGGCTTCGATAGCAGCTCAGGGGTGGTCTTCATCCATCCGCGAACAGGAACCTCACACCGAAAAGCTCCCTCTCTGGAGCTCGCTAAAATAAACTACTCTTCCCCGTCATCGCGCCATATTTGTCAACTTTAATGGTTCTTATAATACCTTTTCCGAGATATGTCAAGCAAAACTTCTCGCAATTGTCCCTACGATTAAGCAAGATCAAAAAATAAAACGGTTAAGGTCTTCTACTCTGCCGGTTCGAACATGTCCTTTCCGACTCCACATACGGGGCATACCCAATCATCGGGTAAATCTTCAAAAGCAGTTCCCGGCGAAATACCCGAATCGGGGTCACCCTCCGTCGGATCATAAACATAACCGCAAACCGTGCAAACGTATTCCATGACCTTCCCTCCTCCAATCATCTAAACTAAAGCTAGTAATGATTATAAACTAATCGTCGACCCAACACCATCGGAAAGGCATAAAAATTTTATCAACGACTCAACAATTGCCAGAGCTCCTCTTTTGTCATGAGATCACTTGCCCCCATACCGGTATCATCAAACTTTCCTACAATTGAATAAGCGATGCCTTGTTCTCTCAAGCGATTTTTCGCTACATCGATTTTCTCGGGCGGCAGGACTGCCAAAAGCACTCCCGAAGAAATGAGATGCAAGGGATCGAAGGCTAGAGCCTCGGAAACCTTTTCCGTAATGGAATGTATCGGAAAAGTATCAAAATCCAACCTGACCTTTAAGGAAGTCAGAGAAACAATCTCAGCTATCCCACCAACAACGCCTCCCTCGGTGGGGTCATGCATGAAGGAAGCAAGATCTCTTAGAAGCCTCGCCTCTGGTAGTATCGATAGCATAGAATCCCAACTTTTTACTTCAGCGATTTCTTCAGAAGATAAAACAGATGCGAGCAAATCCTCCCTATCATGGGCAAGTATAACCATTCCCTCGAGACCAACGTGCTTTGTCAAAAGTATTAGGTCACCAGGTCTGATCGAACTTGCTCTTAAAACTTTATGACCAATCCCAAGCATAGTACCTACTACTATGGGATAATTGTAACGATCGGAAAATTCCGTATGCCCTCCGATGATGGCGACCCCTAACTTCTTGGCTTCCTCATCGACCTCTTTCATCAGCGAAGCCACATCATCTAGCGCCATCGTGTTGGGCAATATTATGACCACTATCATATAAGCTGGATCGCCGCCTTTGGCCGCAATATCGTTGGCATTTACGTTGACCAACAAATTGCCGGTTCCCTTAACTGCTCCAACTATGGGATCGGATGTAGCAAGCAGAAAGGCACCTGCAGGCCACCCGATAACGGCTGCGTCCTCTCCTATCTGCGGTCCTATCAACACTTCATCTCTATGAAATCCTCTCAGCTCCTTGAGGAGCGGCTGTAATAAAATCGGGGGAACCTTTCCCACCGGTATGGAAGCGTCATCCATCAATACACGTTCACCCCCTAATGCTATACACACAACCGCAATAACGTTGCCTGTAAAGCGCGAGATCCTTGCTTTTTGCGACAGATTCAATAAATCCACCGCGTTTTCTCCAAACTCGATCTATCCAACTTAGACCTACATTGTTTGATAAGGTTTTTCCAATCGCGTTTATCAATTCAGGATCCTTATGTGGACTGACAGTAAGACTCGTGGCACAAACCTCACAATCAAATGCGATCGCATGCTTCGTCGCTTCTTCAATTTGCAGGCGATAGCACAACATACACCTTTTTCCGCCCTCAGGTTCTTTCGCCAAATGTTTTGTCTCAAGAAACCAGCGATGGGGATCGTAGGCTGGTGCTAAAAGTTGAACTCCAAAATATTCAACCAGCTTCTTTACGGCTTGAAGACGCTTTTCGTACTCCAATTGAGGATGGATGTTATGGCCATAAAAAAAGCAAACTACAAAATTACCCTCAAAGAGCAAACGCTCAAGCGGTATAGTGCCATCGGGAGCACAACAAAGGTGCAGCAAAACTTTCATGTCATCTAACACCGCCATTCAAAGGAGCAATTGATGTCGCAAAAATTAGGTAGCCAGTGTGACCTATCATTCTATCCTCAGGTCTTATCCTGTCCGGATCGATTCTTAGTTTTCTGAGAAATATTTCCAAGACCTCAATGTCAACGAAATAATTTTCCTCCAAAGCGCGAAGGAATTTTTCTATCTGATTGAAAGTTGGAAGCAACGCTCCCATTCGTCGACCTAATGCAAGGGCGCTTCTGACCTGCAGCAAGTAGTTCCACGGATCAGGCAAATCTAAAAACACTGCATCAACGTCAGTTTCTTCAAAGCCTTGGGAAAGGTGTCTCACGTTAAATTCCACTCTATGCTCAACGCCCCACTTCCTACAATTACGGCGAGCAAGCTCAACAAATTCCTCGCGCGCATCGTAAGAATAAACGCAGCCTTCATCTCCAACGAAGTGAGCGAATGCCGTAGTTAAACTTCCCGACCCTGTGCCACATTCCACTACCCTTGCACCAGGTCCTATATCAAGTTGAAGTAATATAAAACCTGCTTCCTTCGGAAAAACTATCTGGGTTTTACGTTTAATCCTGCGCAGATATTCCCCCAAGGTCGGTTTCATGATGTAAAAAACGTTGCCGTTATGAGAGCAAACCCTACCGCCAAAACCGGCCTTCATGACCTCTTTGTGGAATACTATACCTAGTCGAGTTTCTAGCTTTCCCTCGCTCTCCAAAGAAACCAAAAAACTATCTTTTCTATTGGCCGAACGCAAAAAAACAAGCGTCCCCTCTTCTAACATCAATGTCACTCCTGTAAAATACAATGGACCAATGCTTTAGAGTCCAATCCCATCGCTTCAAATACTTCTTCAGAAGGTCCTGAATCGCCAAAGCGCCAAACTCCTAAGGGCTTTACCCTTCCCCTCAGGTCCAAACGTTGGAGCTTTGATATCATCTCCTGACCCAATCCCGTGCGGATATGATGATCTTCATAGGTAAAGATAGGTCCCATTTTAACAGCTTCCGTCACAACTTCATCGTCTAAGGCTAAGGGACAGGAAACTCCATAAACGCGCAAGGAAACGCCTTTTTCTTCCAGCAATTTTCTTGCCTGAAGGGCTCGGTAAACCATATGACCCATCGCAAACACGGAAGCATCGTAACCGTCTCTAATCATATCAATAGTTCCGTAATTAAAGACGTAATCCTCGTCATAAAAAGGGGTAACTCCGTCTTCTTTCGTCAAAACAGGAACTTTGCTCCTGCCCATGGCAACGCATACGTTGCCTTCCTGACATAGCGCCCATCTGGTGACTTTATCGGTTTGGTTGGGATCAATGGGTACGACCGATTTCCAGCCAAAAAGATTGCGAAGTAATCCGCAGTAATCTATGCACTGATGGGTCATGCCATCTTCTCCTACGTCTAAACCCACATGGGTCAAAAAAAGCTTGAGATTGGTCCTGTTGATATCGTTCAATCGTTGTTGGTTATATACTTCAGAAAGCCCAAACACACCAAAATCGGCCCAAACGCTCACTGCGCCCCCACAAGACGATGCACCTGCTACAGTAGCTGTGGCATGCTCCTGAATTCCAGTTTCTATAAACCAATCAGGACACTTCTTTGCAAATTCATCTACTCTAACTGAGGAAGCCAAATCACAATCAAAGACCAAAACGGGTACCGGCTTTCCGTAATTTAAGTCTCCAATGTTTGCCAAAGCTTTACCGAAAGCACTCCTGTTATCCATCTTAGCGGTTGGAGGGTAAACAAAAGGAGTACCTACTTCAATGGGCAAGGCTGTGGGACAAACAACCCTGCCCTTGGGCAGAGGACCTTTCCGCGCACTTAACGCATCCTCTAACATCGATGGGTCTTCTCCCAGCTCTTCCATTGCTTTCACATATAGTTCTTTGCTCAGCGCCCTGCCATGAAAATCAGGAATGGCTTCCATGAAAGAGACCCCCTTGCCCATAGTGGTGTTACAAACCACCACGCTTGGTCTTTGGTCCTCGTATGCCTTTTTCAGAGCAGAGTAAATATTCGAAGGGTCATGCCCATCGCATTCATATACTTGCCAACCATCAACTTCCCACAGTTTTTTATATTGAACAGGCATGACCTCTTCAACGAAACCACTGATTTGAATATGATTAAAATCTATCAAGGCCGTGATGTTATCCAAGCCTTCTTTCACGGCGATTCTTCGCGCTTCGGACACTTGTCCTTTAGTCTGTTCGCCGTCTCCCATCAAAACAAATACGTGACCGTTGTTTTGTCTTTTCTTTTGCGCTAAGGCATAACCCACGCCTGCGGCTAATCCTTGTCCCAGATTTCCACTCGCCCAATCTATGCCACGCACGGAGCGCTCAACGTGACCCTGAAAAGGGCTCCCAACTCGCCTAAAATTTCCCAAAAGTTCTGTAGGGTCAAAGAATCCAAGATAGGCAAGTGTTGAGTAGGCAGCGGGCGCAGTATGACCATGGCTAATGACGATAAAGTCTCTATTTATGTCATCGGCGTTTTGTCTGCGCAAATCCGAAACGGCATAGGTCAGCAAATACATCTCGATGCTTGACATGGAACCTCCGGGATGTCCACTATTTGCTGCCGTGGTCATTGTCAGAATCCAACCTCGGCACGTTTTAGCAGCACGGCGGAAAGCCGCTAACTCCGCCTCATCCAATTCATCTTTAGGAAAATGAGTGAGGGAAAGAAGCAATTCTTTCATATGGCTACCTCCAACAGAAAAAAATTAAGAACAATAGACTTGAACATTTTATCCATAGACAAAACAGCAAGCTAAAGTTAACGCATACCTTATACCAGCAACCAAAGGCTATTGCAACCTCTTCATATCTCTTGCCTTGACAGGCGAAGGCTGGATAAATCAAGGCGGAAGTCGCATAACTTCCGCCTTTTGACAACCTATCGGGTTATGAGGAAGCAGCTTTTTATATGACTTCTTCTAGAGGCTTATACAAATCTTCCATGCCAAAGGCTTCTGCCACGGGTTTATAGGTAATAACGCCTTTATACATGTTTAATCCCTTCGAAAGCGCTGGATTTTCCCTGCAGGCACGCTCTACACCTTTATTGGCAATCTGTAGTCCGTATCGTATGGTATTGTTGCTGAGAGCAAAGGTGGCAGTTCTGGAATAAGCCCCAGGCATATTTGCGACACAGTAGTGAACCACGCCATCTACCACGAATACGGGATCAGAGTGAGTTGTTGGTTTCGAAGTTTCAGCACATCCACCTTGATCGATCGCCACGTCTACGATCACGGAACCTGGCTTCATTAGCTTCAAATGTTCTTTGCGAACCAGCTTTGGCGTTTTTGCACCAGGTATTAACACAGCACCTACTACTATATCTGCTTCTTTTAACTCTGCTTCCAAGGTATGACTATCGCTAAACAGAGGGAACACATTTGGAGGCATGATTTGAGTCAAATTTTCAAGAACCTTCGGACTTACATCAAGTATGGTCACCTTTGCACCAAGTCCGGCGCCAACTCTCGCGGCATTGCTTCCCACGCCACCGCCGCCAATTACCAATATATTGGCTGGAGCAACTCCCGGAACGCCCGTGGGAAGCAATCCCATACCCCCATGAGGCTTACCCAGGTAGTAAGCTCCCATCAAACAGGCCATGCGCCCAGCAATGGTGCTCATCGGTCTTAACAAAGGCAACGAGCCATCGGCTTCTTGAACCGTCTCGTAAGCTACAGCTATTATCTTTTTGTCCAGGCAGGTTTTAGTCAACGTCTCATCTGCAGCAAAGTGAAAATAAGTGTAAATTAACTGGTTCTCACGCATTAGATCGTATTCTTGGGGAAGCGGTTCTTTAACCTTTACGATCATGTCAGCAGTAGACCAAACCTCTTTAGCCGTGTCCAATATTTTAGCCCCGGCAGCCTTATATTCTTCGTCAGTGATTCCTGAGCCAGTACCGGCACCTTTTTCTACCACCACTTCATGTCCGGCATCAACATAGCTCCTCGCGGCTGCTGGAGTAAGCCCTACCCTGAACTCGTTATCTTTTACCTCTTTCGGACAACCTATCCTCATTTAAAAAATGCCTCCTTTTTTATTATTTGAGATAGATAAAACTATCACTTCAACATAGATTATACAATATATCCTCATAAATATACACGAGGAACTCGCGGTGTAAATAAATTAGGTATCTCGTAATTTATGGTTCCAAGCAAGCAAGCTATCTCCTCTGGCGTTATGCGCTCTTCTCCCTGACTTCCGAGGAGCACTACTTCGTCTTTCACATTTACGTCCGGTATGTGGGTAACGTTTACCATCATTTGGTCCATACAAATGCTTCCTACTATGGGAGCACGCACTCCCCTTACTAAAACGCTTGCCTTCATGGAAAGGTTGCGCGGATAGCCATCGTGATATCCTATGGGCAAAACGGCTATTCTTTCCTCCCCTCGAGTCATATAGCGCAATCCATAACCCACACCGCTTCCCAACGGCAATGTCCTCAGAACAGCCACTTCAGTCTTGATCTGAAATACAGGTTTTAGCTCGAAGGGCCTACTGCATGTTTCAGACGGCCACATTCCATATAATATCAACCCGGGCCTAACAGCATCCAAATGATAGTCTGGGGTATTGAGTGTCGCCGGACTGTTGCAAACGTGGCGCAACCTAGTTTTACTTCCATATTCCTCCAATATGTCCAGGGCTCTAGCAAATCTTTTAAACTGCCAATGCGTATAATCCAGGTTAGGCTCATCGGCCGTAGCAAAGTGAGTAAAAACTCCCTCGATATCGAGACAAGGCAAGCTTTTTAGTTCCGGCAATATTTTCGCCAATTCTTCGGGCAAAAAGCCAATTCTCCCCATGCCTGTGTCAATTTTTAGGTGAAGGCGTGCTAGTTTACCTTGTTTTTCTGCTGTCCGGCTTGCTGTATGCGCAAAGGACATATCGGTCAATGCTGCAGCTATATCATATCTGACATAATATTCTGCAGCTTCATGGGGTGAGGGACCAAGGACAAGCACGGGTTCTTGGATGCCTGCTTCCCGTAAACTTACGGCCTCATCGGGTGTAGCGACGGCAAGCCTCTGACAACCAGCTTCCACTAAAGCCTTTGAGATCCTGGCAATTCCCATGCCATAACCATTCGCCTTTACCACCGATATTACTTGTGCTTTTGGTCCGACGAAATTCCTTATGTTAATAAAGTTATATTGTAAATTTTTCAGGTTAACTTCATACCTCGTAGGTCTTAAATCCAACCAAAACACCCCCTAAGAAAGAAAAAAGGAAGCCGTTAGGCCTCCTTTTCTTGTATTGGCGCCTATGTCAGCTCGCCACGAGCTCGTTTAGCATCAAAATCTTTCACCAACCGCCGCACCTCGCCAGACACCCACCATAAAGCTATAAGGTTAGGTATAGCCATCAGGCCGTTTAAAGTATCGGCAAAATCCCAAATGTTCCGTAAAAACTCACTTCCACCCCAAGCGCCAAGAACTATACAGATGATCCAAAGAGCCTTGTAGTAGGGAATCACCTTCACTCCCAATATATAAGTCGCTCCTGTTTCTCCGTACCAGTACCATGCAAGC
>JAAYTM010000014.1 GCA_012518015.1 Synergistaceae bacterium | reverse complement strand
GGCCGCAAAGTGCACAGGAATTTATCATTTTATTGGCGCTGTGAGAGCCTCTGACTATGGCGAAATTGTTATAGATCTGCCGAGCGTAGATCTTTGGATATCCCTTGTACTTTTCAAGAAATGCACACTCACGCACACAGTAGCGACATTCGCATTGAATGCAGCGTTTCGCCTCTTCTATTGGATCATCTTTTGGAGAAAGGGTTGGGACACCATCTAGAGGGGTGTAAAGCTTCGTCTCAAGCGAGAACTCCTTTTCCCTTCCTGACGTTAACGACGCGCCCTGAAAATAACGGTCGATAGAGTTGGCGGCACGCTTACCATCAGCCGACTCCCAAACGGGTGAAGGTTTGCCGTTTCGAGGATGGCCTCCGGCGAAAAGGCCCTTAGTCGAAGTTTCGTAGGTGAGGGGATCTATATCATTTAAATCGACGAGATGGGTCCATTTGGGATCATCGACGCCAACGTAGGCGACGTTACCTTCTTTCAAACCGTCACGGATTGGATCTTTTCCGGATGACCGCGTTACACCCAGCCGTTGTAGGTTCTGCCAGGCAGTGACAAGTATTTCTTGGGGCAGAACTTCTTGTGAAAGGGCCAAAAGACTGCCGCCCGGGATGTCGCCGTCAAAGACCATACTTACTTGGTAGCCTTTTTTTGCCAGTTCAATGGCGCAAGACAACGAAGAAAGACCCGATCCGTAAACGGTCACGGACAACCCCTTTGAAGTAAGGCGCAGGGGCAGCCCCGTATCTTTAGTTTGTTGCAGGCAAGCTATTTCAAGCTTTCCAATTAAAATGGCGCCGCCCTTTTGGGACAAGACACAGGCATCCTGACAGGGGTGGTCGCAGATGCGACCAATAATGTCCGGCAGTGGCATTGCTTTCGACAGGATTTTTCTTGCTTCATCGAAGTGACCTTCCGCCATGGCCCCACAAAAGGCCCTGACGTTTACCTTTAGAGGACATGCCGCTTGACAGTAAGGAAGTTCATCTTGAATGCAGCGTTGCTCAAAGTCATCGAGTTTATAGCGTTCCATTAATACTTCCTCCCGAATATCTCACAATGAGATCACATAACCAGATTAACTAGGTTTGCCCGGAAATTGGCGCTTTCAGGGAATTCGATCAAAATAAAAGTATAAATATCCATGTCGGTTATCTTTTTAATAACGCCCGCCCCGACTTAAAGCGGTCAGAGGCGGGCGCTTATAAGCGTATTAGTTAAACGCGTTCTCCCCTGAGGCCGGCAAGGATCTTTTCGGGCGTAGCGGGCAGATGGTGAACCCTAACCCCACAGGCATGGTAAATCGCGTTTCCAATGGCTGCATGCGGGCTGGAAAGGGGCAGCTCTCCTACTCCCGCCGCTCCAAAGGGACCAAACTCGCGAGGATAGTTTTCGAAGTAAACTATTTCTATGTTATCGGGGATATCCTTGGCGTAGGGGAATCCTCCTCCGACGAGAGAGGAGTGTTTCTCGATGTCCTCGAAATCCTCCGAGAGGGCAAGGCCGATCCCCTGAGCTATGCCTCCGTATAACTGGCCGTCGGTCACCAGGCGGTTATTGACTTTTCCGATATCAGCCATCAGGGTCATCTTGTCTACGGCAACCTTGCCTGTTTCGGTATTAACCGAAACCTCAGCAAGAAAGACTCCATACATATAGACGACGAAGGGCCTTCCCTGTCCTTTTTCGTCGCAGGGAACACCCGGAACGGTGTATTTGCCAACGTACTTCAGCGGTTTATCGGCACTGACGGCTTCGGCGTAACTCATGTATGTCCCATCGGGTTTCCGTAGAGACTTGAGCATTTCGGAACAGGCAATCCTAATGGCGCTGCCGGTCAACACCTG
>JAAYTM010000083.1 GCA_012518015.1 Synergistaceae bacterium | reverse complement strand
CTCCCACATCGACCGTATCTATGTGACCATCCATGGCAATCAATCTAGGGCCATTCCCAACGTATCCAAGTATGTTTCCCATGGGATCAATATCTATCCTGTCAAAACCAACCTTTTCCATTTCTTGAGCAATCCTATTTACGACAGCCCCTTCATTGGAGCTTTGACTTGGAAGGGCAATGATATCCCTTAAAAACTTGCTGATAAGAGGCCTGTAGCTTTCGGCCTTTTTAAGTATCTCTTTTCTCAGTTCCACGTCGATCCCCCCTTTTTTACATATTACTTAAAAAACAACATAGCTTCGCGAAGAAAGAGTTATGACGCAAATCAAAATGGCTATCACAATCGTCAAGCGCAATTACGCCCGCCTAAAAGGCGGTCTCATTTAAGCTCTTTTAAAAGGCCCGTCCTTTCGTTAAACTTCTCAATTAGCTCGTCTATTTTGGGCGTTACCTTTGGAATGTTTTCCCAGTAGTTTTCGTAATCGTACCATTGTGCATTTAGTTCATCCGGACATTTTCCCTGTTGTTCTATCCAGGTGTAGTACTTGAGATTGTGAACGCGGAACCTGTCGTAGTAAGAAAGCTCGAGCATCCAATCTGTGGTCTGAGAGAGCATGTAGGCGTGAAGGTCTTTTTCTGCCAGTTGTTCATCGTAGGGACCTTCTGCTTCTCGCATTTCTTCTACCCTTGAGAGGTACATTTCAGCTGAGTCGGTGAAGACCGTCAATATTACGTCTTTTTCGGTGAGATCGTAGTATTTTGCCATCTTTACTGCGCCAATGACGTTTGCTATGCCCGATATCCCAAGAAGCGAGAGATTATCCGTTACTTCGCGTGGAACGCCCACTGAGTTTAGGTATTCTCTCCCCGCCTCTTCGTTAAAAAGCCTCAGCAGGCGCAGACAGGCTTCGTCATCTATGTCGACAATCATATCGGTATTTTTAACGTTATGTATCCATGGGACATGTTTGTCGCCTATGCCTTCGATCCTGTGATCGCCGAACCCGTTGTAAAGGAGGGTCGGGCATTGTTTAGCCTCGCAAACGGCAATTTTGCTTTGCGGGAAAATTTTCTTTAGATAATCGCCGCTTCCAAGCGTCCCGGCGGAGCCTGAGGTCAAGGAGACGCCAAAGTATTTATCTTCAGGCTTCATGATTTCTGCCAATACCTCTTCCATGGCACTGCCGGTTACCTCGTGATGCCAAAGGTAGTTTCCAAATTCTTCGAATTGGTTAAATACCACTACGTCTTCTCTGGTGCGTTTCAATTCCCAAGATTTGTCAAATATCTCTTTGACGTTGCTTTCGCCACCGGGCGTAGTTATGATTTCTCCGGCAACGCTTTTGAGCCATTCAAACCTTTCCCTGCTCATCCCCTCAGGGAGTATGGCGATAGAGTCACAACCTAAAAGTTGAGAGTTGTAAGCCCCGCCCCTGCAATAATTTCCAGTAGAAGGCCATACCGCTTTCTGAGAGGTCGGATCGAACTGTCCTGTTACGAGGCGAGGAACGAGACAACCGTAAGTGGCGCCAACTTTATGAGCACCTGTAGGAAACCACTTGCCGACCAAAGCTACGATCTTCGCTTTGACGCCTGTAATTTCGCTCGGCATCACAAAGTAATTGACCTTGCCAAAAGTTCCACCCTTTTCTTTGGGTTCGTTCTTCCAGGTTATGCGAAAAAGGTTAAGTGGATTTACATCCCAAAGACCTACTTCCTTAAGTTTATCCTTAATAGCTTGTGGAATCTTCGTAGGATCCTTCATCTGTTCAAAGGTAGGAAGAATGATGCCCTTCTCTTTCGCCCTTTCGACTGCCTTTTTTAAAACTTCTTCGTTAATGGTGAGGTCTATCAATTTCGCTCTCTCCTTTTCGTTTATATTTTATTTTATTTAATTCAGTGAACCAAGGATACGGCTTACCGCCTCAAGTGTCGGCTCTACGACAAAAGGTCTGCCGGCAGCTTTTCTTGCGCTCTCCGAATCCTTCAAGCCGTTACCTGTGACGATCACGGCTATGCTTTCGTCGCCTTTCAACTTATGGCTTTGAGCGTACTTTAAAAGTCCGGCAAAACTGGCAACGCCCGCGGGCTCCCCGAATACCCCAGTGGTGCGGGCGAGCAATCTCATGGCCTCCAATATCTCTTCATCGGTAACAGTTACCATATCACCTCCTGAGTTTCTTACGGCACGAAGCGCCTTAGCCCAGTTTCGAGGCTCGCCAACGGCGATGCTATCTGCCAAGGTATTGGTCTTTTCCTTGGTTATGAAATTTTTCCCTTCTATAAATGCTTTATATATGGGAGCTGCGCCTTCGGCTTGAACTCCTATGAGCTCAGGAATTTCGTCTATCAGGCCAATTTGTTTCAGGTCGTAAAAGCCCTTATAAAAACCGCTTATTATGCAACCGTCGCCCACGGAAACAAAGACTTTGTCTGGAAGATCAAAGGACAGCTCTTCAGCCAATTCCAGCGCGCACGTTTTCTTGCCCTCGACCAGGTAGGGATTTATGGCGCTGTTTCTGTTATACCAACCATAAGTTTCAATTGCCTTCGAGGCCAACCGGAAAGCGTCTTCATAAGTTTCTTTGACCAAAAATACTTTAGCCCCGTATATCAAAAGTTGAGTCACTTTATTTATGGGAGCTTTTTCCGGGACAAATATGTAGCAATCAAGGCCGCCAACGGCAGCACATCCAGCCAGCGAACTTGCGGCGTTTCCGGTAGAAGCACATGAAATTGATGTTGCTCCTGCCTCTTTTGCCTTCGCAACCCCTATAAAACTCGCCCTGTCTTTAAAAGAAGCCGTAGGGTTTCTGCCGTCGTCTTTTATTAAAACTTGTCTTACTCCAAGTTTTTTCGCCCAAAATGAGCTTTCGTACAGGGGAGAACATCCTACCTTTAGGTTTGGAAAAAAAGAAGGATCGCTTATGGGAAGAAGGTCTATATAACGCGAGATGCTTTTTTCCTTTCTTTGAAATAAAGTCTTGGGAGTGAACTTGCCCTTTATTTCCCCGTAATCATATAAAACGTCTAAAGTGCCGTCAGGTCCGCAGTCCGTGCAGGTGAAAGTGTCACTTTCAGGGTCAAACTCTTTTCCGCAAAGGACGCATTTTAACTTCTTAACTAGAGCCACGATCAATACCTCCTTTTTCGGTGCCTTTCGAACTAGATAACGACCATCTGATTTAACCGCTCATTCAAAGAACTCATCGATGCAATGGCAAATGAAGGCTATCCTTCAAGAAAAGATGCAGCTATTGACATATATCCTCGCGTTGCCTTTACGAGCTGATCTACATCTAGGCGCTCATCTTTGGTGTGAGCCAGCTTTTCCTCCGAGGGACCAAAGCTTATGGTCGGAATGCCCTTTATTCCTCCATAATAACAGCCATTCGTGCCAAAGCCGGACTCAGATAAAGAAGGATCCATCCCCGCCGAGCGCAAGCCCCTCAAAGCTTTTTCAACGAGCTCTTCGCTTTCCTCAAAAAACCAGCCCGGCGCAAAATGTTTGACCCTGATGCGCTTTCCGGTGAAGCATTCCACGTAATCCTCAGATATTCTTACGTCGGCGTTAATATCAGGATCAATATCCCTTGCAAGTGATATTAGGCGCGAAATTTCTTCCAGGACTTGCCCTTCCGTCTCACCAGCCAAAAGCCTCCTGTCGAAGGTGGCAACGCACCTGTCAGGCAAAACACTCGTTCCCGAAGAGGGCGATGTCGTCAAATCGGTTAAAACCAAGATCCCGTCGCCAAGCAAGTAATGACGCGGTGGCAAAAAATGTTGCCTAACATAAGAAAGGAGAAAAACCATCTTTTCTGCGGCGTTTACTCCCGAAAGCGGAAGAGAGGTATGGGCACTTTTACCTTGAACCTCGATGATAAGCTCAGCTCTTCCACGTTGGCCTCTTTTGATGTTCAAATTCGACGCCTCTCCTATAACCACACCATCAGGTTCGAAAAGCTCATGCACCTTAGAGGAAGCCACGCCTTCGGCTACTTCTTGGTTAACGACACAGGCTACGGCCAATTCGCCGCTTAGACCTAAAAATTTGGCATGTCTTTTGAGCTCAGAAGCGGCTATGATCATCGCGGCCAAGCTCCCCTTAGCGTCAACTGCACCTCTGCCGCAAAGATGGCCATTATTTACTATCCCTCCGTAAGGGTAAAAAGACCATTCTATGGCGTCTCGAACATCGACGTGATCCATTTGAGACTCAAAAAGCAGACGCTTTCCCCCGGGATTAAACATTTGCCTTCCAACGACATTTCCCATATCGTCTGTTGTGACTATATCGTAGCCAAGCGATTTAAGGAGATCCGACAAGAAATGAGCGATTTTTTCTTCCCTGCCTGAGGTGCTTGGGATGCCTACTAATTTGGAGCATAACTCAACTACCGCTTGAGGTGAGACTTGGCATATAACTTCATGAAGGGTTTCTCGCTTCAACATAATAACCTCACCGCTATGATAATCGTTTATTGGTTTCTATTATACTAGAATTTATTTAAGTTACAATTAATATTTATTTCTGATATACTTTAGGCATAACTTATTAGATGATCAGATAAAGGGGGATTTT
>JAAYTM010000082.1 GCA_012518015.1 Synergistaceae bacterium | reverse complement strand
AGAAAAGTAATTAGGAGCTGAAGAATAACGCATGCCCCTTTCGTCATCGCCGTACTTAATGTCCGGCATGTAGATGTCTATGATGCCTTCAAGGAGCTTTAGCGTGTCCACGGAGTCGTACCCGCCGGTGTTGTACACGATTGGAACCTTGAGGCCCTCTTCGAATGCATGCAAAAGAGCTTCCATGATTTGAGGAACGCAATGAGTAGGGGAGACCAAATTTATGTTGTGACAACCCATCCTTTGAAGCTCGAGCATCGTGTTTGCTAATTCTTTAGCGGAGACTTCCTTACCCCTGCCAAGTTGACTGATGTCGTAATTTTGGCAAAAGACACATGCCAAGTTGCAGTGGGTGAAAAATATCGTGCCCGAGCCAAATCTTCCTACCAGAACTTTTTCTTCTCCGAAGTGAGGTCCGAAGCTGCTCACGACGGCATTTCTTCCCGTCTTGCAAAAGCCCTTTTCGTCTTTAAGGCGATTTACGTGACACTTCCTTGGACACAGTTCACAATTCGACGAAACTTCTAAGGCCTTTTCTAGGTGTTCCGATAGCTTTTTTAAGAATTCTTTGTCCTGTTTCATGATGAGCACCTCAAATAAAAGGAGCTAAATTTACGCCCCCTTGTTTACTGTAGTCGGTCAAATTATAGTCTAAACTGAGGCGAGATAGTTTTCAATAAAACTTCGATACCTGTATTGCAAGTTTGCTGCTCGATCTTTGGCGCCTTTCGTCCTGCAAAAGGGCGTTGCCTTATTATTTTTCAAGAAAATAATGCTACTGGTATTATAACAGACGCATTGCACGAAAATTTGGAGTACCGAACTCCTAAAGAAGTTGGTCGTCATCGTTCAGCATCTGCTCATGTCGAAAATGAGCAGATGAGCGTAGTTTCACGCAAGGCTATTCGGCCCTTTGGCGAATAAGGTGATCATCTTTTGCTAAAATGATATAGCAATATATGTTTGGCAATTAGCGAGTGCAGTTACAAAAAATCTAGGGCAGCAGCATTCCTATGTTGAAAATAGGCTTGTACTGTTATTTATCAAAAAAGTGGTGATTTTATGAATAAAACAAAGTTAATAATCATGTTTGTGGCATTAATATGCCTAGGAATGGGAGGGTTTTTCATGATGACAGGAGCAGGATACGGAAGTGAACCAGGGAAGCATGCCAATGGAAAAATAAAGCTACCTGAACCCAAATACGAGAGCGACACATCTGTTGAGAAAGCTTTGCTTGAACGAAGATCGGTTCGCAGATACAAAGATGAACCGCTGACGCTTGGTGAGGTTTCGCAACTCCTTTGGGCTGCGCAGGGGATCACCGGTCAAAGATGGGGCTTTAAAACGGCACCTTCCGCAGGTGCACTTTATCCACTTGAATTGTACGTCTTGGTTGGCAATGTAGATGGCATCGCGAGAGGCGTATATAAGTATGTGCCCCGTGGGCATGAACTCTCTAAAGTCATAGACGAAGATTTACGAGACAGTTTGGCTGTCGCAGCTCTCGGGCAATCTTGCGTCAGGGACGGCGCAATTGCCTTGGTATTTACCGCAGTTTATGAAAGAACAACTGGAAAATACGGCGACAGGGGCATCAGATATGTGCATATGGAAGTCGGGCACGCTGCTGAAAATGTTTGTCTGCAAGCTGTTTCTTTAGACCTTGGCACAGTGGTTGTTGGAGCCTTTAGGGATGAGGAAGTAAAAAAAGTTTTAAGCCTTCCAAAGGAAGAACGTCCGTTGTACATAATGCCCATAGGAAGGATATAAAAGAATTGTATTAAGCTTTGCTCTAAAGCTTAGGGCATCAAACTAACTCATTTATCTTGGCTTTCGGATACGTTTCGTGAAACAGCCCTCTGACAGTATTGCTATCGCCGTTATATATAGGGTAGACTATCTTTAAGGTGAAATTTCAGAAATTTATTATGAGATGAACTTCGTAGATATTACACTACATTGGGTAATAGATATTAAAAAGACAGTACCAAATGTATTTTTCATTATGATTTTAGCATCATGACCAGATTCTTGTTGGAAGATTTCAGTCGCTTTTGAAACGGCATATCTAGGGAAATATGGAGGTAAAATAATGGCGAGAAAGATTTTAAAGAATAAACCTCTTGTGGAAGCGATATTTGAAGTGCGATGGGAACTGCAAGAAGCAATGCAACAGATGAGAATAGACCCGCATTATAAAATATTGATTGGTAGAATATACGACAGGGTAAAAGATGAATATCCTTTCCACGAACAATTACCCACGGCAATTGTGCCTGATGAAATAGCGGTATATGTGGTTCAGCACAGGTTTCGAAAGGGTAAGGATCAATGGCCGCTTATTCAGATAGGTCCTGGAATCATTACTTTAAATGATACTGAAGGATACGTATGGGAGGATTTTGAAAAGAGAATCCATCATATAGTAAGTGTGCTTTTTGAAGCATATCCTGATGCTGAGAATAACTTAAAAATTAACTGGTCGTTATTGCGATATATTGATGCTATTAATTTTAATTATGAAAAAGAAAATATATTCTCCTTTTTGCAGAATAATTTAAAGGTAAGCATAAAAGTGTACGAAAAGCTCTTTGAAGAAACAGGAGTTAGTAATTTACCTTTAGATTTTGATTTAAGATTTTCTTTTCCTTCTGTAAAGCCGAAAGGTGCCGTGCATTTAAGATTTGTAAAAGGAAAGAAAAAAGATGAGGATGCATTAATATGGGAAACTCAAGTCCAATCTATCGGTTATGACGCTCCTAGCCACAAAAATCAAATTATTGATTGGATTGCTGAGGCGCATCAATTGACAGATGATTGGTTCTTCAAAATGATAGATGGGGAACTTTTAAGGAGGTTTGAGTAATGTATGCGCAAACTGTACAAGATACTACATGCCTTGATTATCCGATTCAATACATAACCAGTCCAAGCACGGGTATAGAAGAAATAGACAAATCAGCACTACAGGAAATTTTAATATCTTCTTTAATGAAAGTAAAAGGTTCACTTGTAAAACAACTTTATCGCAATTTGTTCTATCTTCTTGAATTAGACCCATCTTCTATTAAGCCATATTTTAAGATAAAAAATGAAAGTTCTTTAGTTCCAGAAATGTTCGAAAAAATAATTCCAGAACAGGAGCTTGAAATCGATGTAGTAGTTCGAATTCCTCCAATAAGAGAACGCTCTGTAAGAGTAAAAGTTAAAACTGTAGAAAAGGCTGTGCCTAATATTGTAGGACCAGGTGCATTTTAGTCATGCAAGAGTATCCATGGTATGAAACGGTAAGCGAAAAAGACGAATTAATGCAAGGCGATTTCATCAAAGAATGTCCTGTAATAATTCCTCCGTTGGAAATATCTGATAGCATGGAAGTTAAAGTAGTAGAGTATAATACGATTATTATGAGTCAATCATGCGACCTTGTGCAACGAAAACTTGATTTGGTTTTAGTTTGTCCAATTTGGCCACTTAGCGAGTTTGAGAAAAGAAATGATTTTTTTAAGAGTAAAAAAGGAAAAGAAGCATTAAGACAAGGAAATGTACCAGGATATCATCTATTAAACAAATGTGAAATAAAGGAGTTTGAAACGGATTTTTTAGTTGTAGACTTCCGTAATATTTATGGTGTCTCATTGGCTTTTCTTGTAGGATTATCTCAAAAGAGAGGCGATAGACTCCGTCTGCTACCACCTTATAGAGAGCATTTATCTCAAGCCTTTGCAAGATTCTTTATGAGAGTTGGATTACCTGTTGATATACCTTCATTCAAAAAACGGTGAACATAGGAGGCGCTGCCCAATATAGAGAATACATATTTAGTTCAGTTATGTTAGTGAATACCTCAAAATTACGTTAGGAATAAGACCATGACCAAAAGGATGATGAGATATTGCCGGAGAAAGAACTGCTTGACTTCATGGTGGCAAACGCCATTTACCCGATGTACAGCAAAAAAGGAAAGGTATATTTAAGATGTTCCAAAAAGGGGTTGCTTACCGAAGAAAGGGCGAATGACATCATTCGGCAGTTAAACATCAATACAGCTGATGAATGCGAAAAGTTAAGGGGAAAAATTAAAAGAATGGTAGCGGAGCGGAAATCGACACGGCCGATCAAAGAATGGGTGAAAGAAGAAAGGCCAAGGGAGATGCTCGTGCAGCTTGGGGCAGAAAATCTACCTTTGGCCAAACTTTTGGCGATAATTTTAAGGACCGGGAAAGACGGCATGAGCGCAGAAGAGCTCGCAAGGACTTTGCTCAACCGTTTTGGATCGCTTCGAGGGATAGATTCGGCACCCATATCAGAGATTTCCAAAATCGATGGAATTGGCCTTGCCAAGGCGGTGCAAATAAAGGCAGCCCTTGAGCTTGGCAAGAGACTTTTTAAGGAAAAGGCCGAGACGAAGAAAAAATTAAATAAGCCTGACGATGTGATAGGCTATGTTTCCGAATTTTATGCTCCCTATCTGAGGGATAAGCAAAAGGAAGTTTTTAGCGTCATTCTTTTGGATATTAAAAATAAGCCCATTGGAAATGTTGAGATAAGCAAGGGCAGCGTAAATGCTACTGTGGTCGATCCCAAGGAAATCGTAAGGGCTGCATCCTTAAAATCCGCATCTTCCGTCATACTGGTTCACAATCATCCCTCGGGAGAAACGACGCCATCATCGGAAGATGTCGAGCTTACGAGCCGCATATCCTACGCCTGCGACCTTGTGGGCGTAAACGTGCTCGATCACATAATAGTAGGCAAAAATGCAGACGATTTTTACAGCTTCGCAACAGAGGGGTTGATATAAATTGACCGAGAAGAAAACTTGCAGAATTATTGGGTCTGGGCAGAATTGAGACCGTATAGCTGGACATCTTCAAGCTTATTTTATGGACTGATAGCTAGAGAAGCAACTATTTGCTTTTCCGTAGAGCATTAGAATAATATTAATAAATGAAATACTACAATGCTTAAATTCTCTTAGAGGAGTGATTGTTATGAAAAGAATAACAATATGTTTGATGACAGTTGTAGTATTTGTGTTGTCTGTCGTTGGATATGGATATGCTGCCGATGACAATGTATTATGTATATTGCGCAATATTGATTATCAGATAAGCGATGAAAAACAAATAGTTGAAAAGAACAAAGGGAATGTAACAATTACTATAGATGAATATGGCGACATAGTATTTATTACTCCAAATCAGCAGTATTGGACTGCTAACTGTTTTGCGCTGTTAGATATATTGCCATATTTTGATATATTCGAGGATGGTCAACTTAGATTACACGCAATAACAGATGAAAACGATCTTACATTTCAAGTCGGGATTAGTAAACATGAAGGTGTATGGTACCTAGGTATCTTCAATCAAGAAAGTGCTTTAATGTTACATCCAAATGATAAAAACATAGGAAAAATGAAGCAATTGAATAAAAAATTAAGAGATCTTTTTATAGAGGGATGCAATTAAGATAAACAATATAGTAAGATATATT
>JAAYTM010000081.1 GCA_012518015.1 Synergistaceae bacterium | reverse complement strand
AGGATGAAGAGCGTTACAAAAAGGTACGCCTTGAGGGTGCTATATCCTTGAAGGAATTCCGCAATAAGGAGCAAGATTTAAGCAAAGATCAAGAGATCATATTTTACTGCGCCTGACATAACGATGCTACGTCTGCCCGTGCGGCAGAATCTTTCGAAGCTCAAGGCTTTTCGAACATAAAAGTTTTGGCAGGTGGAGTAAACGCCTGGATCAATGCCGGTTATCCGCTCCATGAAATGTAAAATTGAGCGGAAGGAGGGGATATTAATGTCCGAAGAAAAAAGGCCGGATATTACCAATAACAAGGACAAAAAGAAAAAACTTACTGACGAAGAAAAAGAAAAACTTATGAAAGAGATGTTCGAGCAGGTAGATAGATGTGAAGGCTGTCCCAGCTGCTGTCATGAATAACATACAAGCTATAAATTAAAGAGGGAGGAAATCCATCCTCCCTCTTTAATTCTTATTTTTCAGATTATTGCGCCTCGCCACAAGTTTACCGCAGCTGCTGGATCGGACAAAGAACAGTAAAGCTGCTTTTACTCCCACTCTATCGTCGCGGGTGGCTTGCTAGTCACGTCCAAAACCACCCTGCTGATGTCTGTAACTTCATTGCATATGCGATGCGCAATTTTGTCAAGCAATTCACGGCTCAGGTAAACCCAATCGGCCGTCATACCGTCTGAAGACTCGACTGCGCGAAGCGCTATGGTATACCCATAAGTGCGCTCATCTTCTATCACGCCAACACTTCTAACGGGGAGAAGGACACAGAAAGCCTGCCATACTTTGTCGTAAAACCCGGATGAATCCAATTCATCCATAAATATAGCATCAGCTTGTCTGAGCAATTCCAGTTTTTCCGGCGTCACCTCGCCTAAGCATCTAACAGAAAGTCCCGGACCGGGAAAGGGGTGCCGACGCAATATCGAATGTGGGATCCCCAAAATAGCACCTATAGCCCGGACTTCGTCTTTAAAAAGATCTTTTAACGGTTCCAGCAGCTGTAATTTCATTTCTTCGGGCAATCCACCCACGTTATGATGGGTCTTTATAATAGATGCCCCCCTGCTTTCTTGTCCGCTTTCAATTACATCTGGATAAAGTGTGCCTTGGAGCAACCATTTTGCGTCGCCCACCTTTTCGGCCTCCCGCTCAAAGACGTCTATGAACGTTTTGCCCACCGCTTTCCGCTTCTCTTCGGGATCTGTAATCCCCTTTAAAGCCTGGAGAAATTCATTTGAAGCATCGACGTAGCGAACGTCTAGGTTCAATTTTTGGCGATAGACGGAAAGAACGTTTTCAGCTTCATTAAGGCGCAAAAGGCCATTATCCACGAAGACACAATGAAGTTTATCCCCTATCGCCTTTCTGGTAAGCACAGCAGCCACAGTAGAATCGACTCCACCGGATAAGGCGCAAATTACCTTGTCGTTTCCGACTATTTGTGCAACTTCTTTTATCTTCTCCTCCACCCAGTCCTCCAGATTCCAAGAAGGTTCGCAGCTGCATATGTCAAATAAAAAGTTCCTTAAAATTTCAAGACCATGTTCGGTGTGAGCAACCTCGGGATGAAATTGAAGGCCCCAAATCCGATCATCAAGAGTGGCCATCGCGGCTATGGACCCATCTTCACTTTTCGCTAAGGATCGCACGTTAGGTGGAAGCTGGGCGACAGAATACCCACGGCTCATCCAGGCGCAAAAACGCTTAGGTAGCCCCTTAAAAAGCTTGGCATTCTCGTCCTCGATCTCCACTTGAATACGTCTATATTCGGCTGACCCAGTTTTGGCTATTTTGCCACCCAAGATATGGCACAACAATTGCATCCCATAGCATATACCAAGAATGGGAATGCCAATTTCTAAGATCTCGCTTGATACCGTAGGGGCTTCTGAAAGTGGCACATTTCTTGAACTTCCCGAAATAACAATTCCCTTCGGGCTTTTTGAGCGTATCTCTTCTACAGAAGCATCCCAAGGAAGAATCTCGCTATATACGCGAAGTTCCCTAATTCTTCTTGCTATGAGCTGTGTATACTGAGAGCCGCAATCTAAGATAATTATGACGTCCTTGGCTTTCAAAGATTACACCTCCAAGTCATGCTCAAAAACTTATATCCGCAGGGAGACAAAAAAGGTCCGCCCATCGCGCCAGACCAGAAGGACAACCACTTCCGCACTTTGGCTTAAAGCGCGTTTTAAATCTTCTGCACTATTAACGGGCACACCATTCACTTCAAGGATTAAATCGCCCTCCCGAAGACCCACTTTATGAGCAGCAGAACCCACCTTTACCTCGGTAACCACAAGGCCTTGATCTTTTTGGATTCCAAATCTTTCTTTTAATGTAGGAGTAATAGGGGAAACTTCAATGCCCAGAGTATCTAAATCCGACGACTTTACATTGGAGGTCTCTGTTTGTCCGGGGATTTCTTCTAAAGTAACAGTGACGGTTTTGCTGCCACTCCGATTTACAACTTCTATTTTTAACTTGTCTCCAACCATATGTTTTCGCACTTGAAATACCAAATCTTGCGGATCTTTAATCTGAATGCCATCGATTTTAGTTATGACGTCTCCTCGTTTTATGCCAGCCTTTTCTGCAGGAGAATTGGGCATCACATCTGCAACTACCGCTCCTTCTTTGATCTTCAAATTGTAAGCTTGTATGAAATCCCTTGTAAGCGGTTGAACATAAACGCCAAGCCACCCTCTGCGCACTTTGCCATATGTCAACAGATCATCTATAACATTTTTAGCCATGTTAACTGGTATGGCGAAACCTATTCCTTGTGCGTAAGGTATGATAGCCGTATTAATTCCCACCACCTTGCCATCCAAGTCCAATAGCGGGCCGCCGCTGTTGCCCGGGTTTATGGCCGCATCGGTTTGCAAAAAACCGTCAAAGCTGAGATTCCCGGCGCGAACGGAACGATTTTTAGCCGAGATGACGCCAACAGTTACCGTATGTTCTAGGCCGAATGGATTTCCTATAGCAACGACCCATTCGCCAACTTGGACTGCATCAGAATCACCCATAGAAAGCACAGGCAGGTTGGTTGCAGTAACCTTTATCACCGCTAGATCGAAGGTCGGATCTTTCCCTACAATCTTCGCGTCAAGCTGTCTGCCATCGGCCAAGGTGACGATAATTTTATCAGCACTCTCTACAACGTGATTGTTAGTTAATATATAACCATCCTTGGAAACGATAAACCCCGAACCCTTGCCCCTCATTGGAATAACTTGAGTAAATCGTCGCCACTCTTCTCCGAAAAATTGCCTAAAAAGGGGGTCATCGATAAAGGGAATTAGAGGTTGTTGCACTAACGTTTCAGTGTCAATGTTAACCACCGCAGGAGACGCGTCCTGGGCTATTTTGGCTATGGGATTCCCAGTAACGGGATCGCTAGGTTTTGCCAGCGTTTCAAGCGGCATACTGATAATAACTATCCCTGCTAAAAGCAACATTAACACTTTGGAATATCTTTTAAACAACTTCACCACCTCCGAAATCTTCGACACCTAAGAAAGCATATATATCCTCAAGGGATACACACATCGTGAATTATACCTAAGACATTCATCGGTACTGCGCAGACGCCTTCTTCCAAAATTCTACCATGACGAGGACATGGCTACATCCAAAAAAAGAAAAAATCTACGACTACGGATTTAAATTGTATGATAAAAGCCATAACTTGATATAATTTAATTGTCTAACGATTGCGGCTGGTGTTATAAATTTTTAACTTTGTCAACCCATCTCAGATATAACAGTAGCTCAAGGAGTGAAATAATGACCAACAATAGCGAATATACTTGGTGTTGGCTCTAAAAGCCTAACTCTAGGGTGAAATCATGAACAAACTTGTAATAAACTACGGTATAAATCCTAAAGAAATGACAAAAGAAGCCTTAGAAGCTTTGTTGGATCCACGTCAAGTTAGGGGCAAAGCCAAAATTGGGATAAAACCGAACTTGATAAAGGATGTCCCTTCAGAGTCTGGAGCAACTACCTCACCTGAAATAGTTGCTGGCATAATAGAATATCTCCTAGATTATGGTTGTCAAAATATAGTGGTGCTTGAAAGCAGTGCCATCGGGCATGATACCGATCGCGCTTTTTATGCCTGTGGATATAAGGACTTGGAATCAAAATATGCTGTTAAGTTATTAAATCTTAAAGACGATAAAGTTACTGAAGTAAGGGCTGCCGGCATGAAATTGACGATATGCAAAAGCGTTCTCGATCTGGATTATCTTATAAACGTACCTGTGCTTAAGGCTCATTGCCAGACCAAATTAACCTGTGCCCTTAAAAACTTAAAGGGCTGCATCCCCGACAGCGAGAAAAGACGTTTT
>JAAYTM010000080.1 GCA_012518015.1 Synergistaceae bacterium | reverse complement strand
GACGTGGGAGTGGCCGGTGCCCAGCAGTTCATACTGGAGAAAGTACCTGCATGGCTTGAAAAGTACGGGAAGGACACGGCATTTTTCTGCACCAACGATGCACATACAGAGCCTTTGATCAGGCAAATTGTCGCTCACGGGGGATATTTCGTAGAAGCTGATTTGCCCTCACCGCTGATGGGATATCCCGGAGCTCTGGGAATAGACTTGTCGGCTGAGAAGGGCGATTTCCAGGCAATTACAAAGAAAATCGAAGAGGTTATCGTAGAAAAAGGTGCTGCAGGACGACTCGGGACCTGGGTTTACTCTTTTGGATATACGACTACGGTAGGACTGGGAGAATTGGCAAAACGTATCATAGACGGAAATGCCACGATATCTCTGAGCGATTTAATTGCTTCTTATGAGAAGTTCACCCCTGGTGCCTCTTGGAATTGCGGCTATTACGTAGATCTTAACACAGGCATTGAAAAGAAAAACCATATGTTGGTATATCAAGATACCTACGTCTTCGGAAAAGGTTATCTTGAAATGACCAAGGTTGAAATCCCTGAAAAATACCTTACAATTAAATAACTTCACGGCAAACAGAGCGAGCAAATTTTGTCTTAACAGAGGGGAAGCGGGGCTTCCCCTCTGTTACTCAGAGATGCCGTAAGGCTAAATATGCAAGAGGTGAACTGTATATGTCTTCTACGCTTTTACGTATGGAAGGTATAACAAAATCCTTTTTCGAGAACACGGTACTGCGCAACGTTAACCTAACACTTGAAAGAGGAGAAATATTGGGTTTGGTTGGTGAAAATGGCGCCGGTAAATCAACTTTAATGAATATTCTCTTCGGTTTGCCAGTTATTTTTGAAACAGGTGGCTTCGAGGGGAAGATTTACTTGGAGGGCCAAGAAGTGTGCTTTACTAGTCCTCTGCAAGCTTTAGATGCCGGCATAGGGATGGTGCACCAGGAATTTTCATTGATACCAGGTTTTACAGCAGTAGAAAACATCGTTTTAAACAGAGAATCTACCTTGTATAATTTTCTGGTCGAAATATTTGGCGAACGGCTTGCAACGCTGGATTACCCGAAGATGAAGGATAGGGCCATCCGGGCGATAAAAAGATTGGAAGTTTCCATCGATCCTGAAATGATAATTTCCGAAATGCCGGTGGGCCATAAACAGTTCACCGAGATCGCCAGGGAGATAGAGAAGGAAAACACAAGATTGTTGGTATTAGATGAACCCACTGCAGTTTTGACGGAATCCGAGGCAGAAATTTTGCTCGAGGCCGTGAAGCGCCTCGCGTCACAGGGGATAGGCATAATTTTCATATCCCACAGACTTCAAGAGGTACTCGAAGTATCCAATCGCATAGTAGTCCTCAGGGATGGAGAAATCACTCTGGAGAAAAAGGCTTCGGAAACGAACATTCGAGAGATAGCCAGCGCAATGGTCGGACGCAGAATTGAGGGGTTAACCACCAGAGCCGCTCAAGAAAGGGTGTTTAGCACTCCTACCATGACAATTGAACACCTTTGGGTGGACATGCCGGGAGAAACGGTAAGGGACGTAAACTTAACGATATACAAGGGTGAAATTTTAGGGATTGGCGGCCTGGCCGGACAGGGGAAGCTCGGTATAGCGAATGGAATAATGGGGCTTTACCCGGCCGGAGGAAAGGTAACCTTTGAAGGACAGCCTTTACCGTTAAATGATCCGACTATCCCCTTAAAGAAAGGGATCGGTTTTGTGTCCGAGGATAGAAGAGGGGTAGGATTAATCCTCGACGAAGGGATAGCATTGAATATCGCATTTACCGCAATGCAGATACATGAACTCTATATTAAAAAATTCTTGGGCGGAGTTGTTAAATGGAGGGACGACAGGGCAATAATGAAGGCAGCCAGAGAATATATCAATATGCTTGCCATTAAGTGCCTGCATGAAAACCAAAAGGTAAGAGAGCTTTCCGGAGGGAATCAGCAAAAAGTGTGTCTCGCCAGAGCTTTCGCATTGAATCCTAAACTTCTATTCGTATCTGAGCCCACCAGAGGCATAGACGTTGGGGCGAAATCGCTGGTATTGGACATGATATATAAAAGAAACCGCGAGCAAGGAACCACAATAGTCGTAACCTCATCAGAGCTTGAGGAAATGCGAGCTATTTGTGACCGCATTGCAATAGTTCATGAAGGAAAGATTGCCGGCATACTCCCTGCTTCAACCGATAGCTCGGAATTTGGGCTTCTCCTCATGGGCGCAAAGCCAACGGTCGAGGAAGGTGTGATTTCAGTTGGATAGGATTAAAAAATTTATTGCTGACATTGGGTGGCCAAGGGCCATCATTGCTCTATTTTTATTGTCCCTTTTTGTCCTGGCGCCATTCGTAAATGTGCGAATAGATTCATCTATAAGCGATACTCTGGTCAGGTTTGGCATGAACGGCATCTTGGTCCTGGCAATGGTACCCATGGTACAATCCGGATGCGGTCTAAACTTTGGACTGCCGCTGGGAATCATTGCAGGACTTTTAGGCGCTACCATAAGCTTGGAATTGAATGCCCTTGGGTTCTTAGGCTTTTTTACAGCCATTGCAATATCAATTCCATTTGCGGTCGTTTTTGGCTTTGGCTACGGACAGCTTTTAAACAGGGTCAAAGGCGGCGAAATGATGATAGCAACCTACGTAGGTTTTTCCTCCGTAGCATTTATGTGCATCATGTGGCTTCTGTTGCCATTCCGCAACCCAACGATGGTGTGGGGTTATGCCGGAAAGGGATTGCGAACGACCATAAGCGTTCAGGAATACTGGGGAGGCGTGCTAAACAACTTCCTATCGTTAAGAGTTGGTGAGTTTTTCTTCGTGCCTACGGGAACAATACTTTTCTTTGCGTTGATGTGTTTGCTCCTATGGATGTTCTTTCACACAAAAACAGGGTCCGCTATGTCAGCTGTCGGCGCGAATCCTGAGTTTGCTAGGGCAGCAGGAATACACATTGACAAAATGCGAACCCTTTCGGTTATACTGTCTACTTTGCTTGGTGCCATTGGTATCATAGTATATGAACAAAGTTTCGGGTTCATTCAGCTTTACATGGGACCATTTTACATGGCTTTTCCTTCGGTGGCTGCTATTTTGCTCGGAGGGGCCTCTATCAATCGGGCAAGTCTCACGCATGTGATAATAGGCACCTTTTTATTTCAGGGTATCTTGACGATGACGCCATCGGTCATAAACAGCATGCTTCAAACGGACATGTCAGAGGTAATAAGGATCATAGTTTCAAACGGCATGATCCTTTATGCATTGACTAGAGGAGTAAGGGTGAAATCGCGATGAAAAAAAGAGAAGCTGCATTTAACTTAAAAAGATTTCTAATGGCCAATATCGTTCCAATCATATTTATATTGCTGTCGATATTTGCCATACCGATATCTCAATTTTCGGCAAGCTATTTGATACAGGAGATGCTAATTCGACTTGCGAGGAATTCCTTCCTCGTGCTCTCACTTTTGATACCCATCATCGCCGGAATGGGCTTAAATTTTGGCATGGTCCTGGGGGCTATGGCAGGACAAATAGGCCTGATATTAGTCTCCGACTGGAAGGTAATTGGCCTCCCCGGAATGGCACTTGCGGCGATTATATCAACTCCTTTAGCCATTGCTTTGGGGTGGATGTGCGGTGCCATCTTAAATAAAGCAAAGGGACGCGAGATGGTCACTTCATATATATTGGGGTTCTTCGTGAACGGCCTTTACCAACTCGTAGTGTTGTACCTATTTGGGTACCTGGTACCCATACGTAGCCCGGAATTGGTCCTCTCGAGAGGATACGGGATCCGCAATGCCGTAAACCTCCTGGGGATCAGAAATTGCCTTGACTACTGCATACCCCTTACAATACATGGGATAAAAATACCCCTGGGGACTTTCATCGTTATAGCGGTTTTCAGCTTTTTCATCATCTGGTTTCGTCGCACCAAATTAGGACAGGACATGCGAGCCGTAGGACAAGATATGGAAGTAGCTCGATCGGCAGGCATCCCGGTTGAACGTACTCGGTTAATATCCATTTTGATCTCAACCGTGTTGGCGGCCTACGGACAAATAATATTTTTACAAAATATTGGCACCCTTAACACCTACAACAGCCATGAGCAAGCTGGCATGTTTGCCATCGCAGCACTGTTGGTCGGAGGAGCGAGCGTGGCAAAGGCAACCCTGCCAAACGTCTTTGTGGGCGTAATTTTATTCCATCTCATGTTTGTCGTCTCTCCTATGGCAGGTAAATACCTTATCGGGCAGGCGCAACTGGGAGAATATTTCCGCGTTTTCGTATCATATGGCGTGGTGGCTGTAGCTTTAGTGATATACGAGTGGCGTCGTGCTAGAGAGCGTGCCTATGCCAGACGCATGTTTAGAGGCGAGGCTTAAAAAATAAACTTTGCAGCGTCAGTAGAGCATATATATTTCTCTAAGGGGAGGTAATCTATTTGAAAAAACGCCTATTAATGCAAATCGGCCTTGTCTTGCTGCTGATAATCGTGAGCATATTTTTATATCGTATCGGCAAAGGCTTTCAAATCATCGTTGAAAACAAAGATTACACCATGGAGGGCACAACTTTTGAAGTGCAAGGCCCGGTTAGGGTCATTTTTGATGACGAACATAAATTAGAACTTAAAGAAAAAAGCGCTGACTTGGTGGTTTTAATAGGTTATGGCGAACACAAGATCAAGGTAGAGGTCCTGGACGATGAAGGGAATGCAGTAAAATCCATTGAAAAAACTTTCAAGTTAAGCGGGAAGGAAGGCGACCTCTTGAGCATTCCGGCTTTATTAAGTGGAAGCGAGAGGTACATATTTAAGCGAGAGTAAAATCCTTTGAAAATGTCCGCTTAGCAGTGCTTCGGCACAATTATGATCTCAACGGTCTTGATGTATGTAAAGACCGGTTAGTACCAACCAGTAAAAAATAGAGCGTCTCTTCCTGAAATTTAGGAAGGCAGACGCTCTTTATTTTTGATAAATTGCTTGTTTTAGCGTATGGCGAAATATTTCTCCGGGACTTGCAAGCTCGTTAATCCCAAATATCCCTTCCCAAAAACATAGGTGTCCTGATACAAAAGGACATGCCTTTTATTTTCTATGCCGGTGTTGATATCAACGTAGTAACTTCCGTTCCATTTAGCTCCGGGGGTGTATTTCTCGAAGGCGGCCACTAAGCTTTTCAGGTCAAGTTGAGCCTCTCCATCTATGACGCGACGGGCAAGTTCAACCAATCCGATAGAATTTGTATATCCGTAAGAAAAGGCCCATGTTCCTAGCCTTCCGGAAGCGCCATTTTCTTTAACCACCTCTTCGATCTTTTTAACGATGGCCTGGAAATCTCCCTTCTCAGCCGACAAGTCTATTCCAAGAGCTCCGGGATATCCCATCAGCGGTGAGGGCAAATCAGCTTCTACAAAATATCCTCCGTGAGCAACAATTTGCCTTATCAAAGGCTCAGTATGTGCATCGTTGGTGCAGAAAAATGCCGTGTCCTTCCCGTACTTTTCGAGCCATGCAGGTACTTTCTCCAGTATGAACTGCTGGGCACCGGCCACTCCCACGTCACTAAGAGGATCGGGAGCCGTTTCAGAATGAAACTTCAAGCCTATATCGTTGCATGCCGCTTCCATAATATTACGCCTTCTGGAAAGGAGCTCATAGCTCATGTGTCTTGGGAATGAGATGTGTACGAAGTTATTAGCGCCCATTTTTTTCGCAGCTACCGGGATCAAATAGCCTCTGCTTATATCGTCTACGTTGGTTATCATATCGGCAACGGACCCAATTACGCCAGGATCTTCGTGCGCTTCACCGGCTATACATAAGATGTCCGGCCTTTTTTCCTTGACGCGCCTGAATGCCTCGGTTGTTCCTGGAATGGCGTTATTAACCACTATGGCTTTCATCAAAGGGTCATCGGCTAAACCGGCAATTTGGCTTATTACCGTTTCCATTTCTTGCATAAAGTTATCGGGATAGGTTAGATGCTGTATCATCCCACCTTGAGCAACGTCGCCATATTCCTTCACGGCTTGCTCTGCTCCTCGCAAGTCATCTTCAGCCTGTGAAACAGTCTCGGTGCATATGCCAATGTGATAGGGAGCGTCCGCAATTGCAGGTGATATTAATAGGATGGAGATAATCGCATACATTGCTGAAAACATTAAAACCCTTCTCATTCTTACTCATCCCTCCGAAAATAAAATATTGTATTTAGATCTCATTATCTCGTCCATTGTTCGATTGTCAATATATCAATACTCGATCGTCAATGAAGCATCTAAAAAATAAGATGCCGTAATAATGCGTGTTCAGACCAGCCTCGAAGAAATGTATTGTCCTCATTGCAACTCAAAAAGCTTTGCAGATACTGCAAGGGGAAGCGCAAGAGAATGCTCCATAGAAATGTGACGATTGGCGATCATTGTTACCGAATTACTCAAAATAGTAATGACAAACACTTGAAGCGATCCAGAACTGAATGACCGATTGACAAACAGGATAAACGATGGTAGATTGCTTGTATTACGGTTGTATATCTCCAGTATAGGGGTTGTATATAACCAGAGTGAGGTTGATCATGCAGCAAAAGACGAAAAGAGATTTAGCTTATGAAGAGATTAAAAAGCTCATCCTCAGCGGCAAGCTCTCCAATGATATGTCCATTTCAGAGAATGTCTTGGCTAAAATGCTCGGCATGAGCAGGACCCCCGTGAGGGATGCTTTAAGACGCTTGGAGATGGATGGATTCGTCAGGATAATCCCCAATCAAGGAGTCGTGATCCGAGAAGTTTCCATAAATGAGGTCAAAGAAATATACGACATGCGCATAGCTTTGGAAGAATTCGTGACAAAAGAGCTCGCAGACATGCTTTCTGATAAGGATTTTTCCAACCTGGAAAAGATCCTAAAGAAGCAGGAGGAGGCATGCAAAAAAAAGGACGCAGTTGCTTTCCATGAAGAAGATCGTAACTTTCATGATTACCTGATGAGGGCTTACGGCAATTCTATGATAACCGATTTCATTGCGAGGCTTCGGGATCGCATAGAAGGCATCAATATAGACATGCTCAAAGTACCAGGAAATATGGGGACCTTTTATGCCGAACACAAAAGGATTTTAGAGGCCTTGCGCAAAGGAGATGGTGAAGCCGCTGCCAAGGAGATGGATGAGCATCTTAAAGGTGGAAAGATGAGGCTAATTGTGGGCTAATCTTTGAAAGCCCCGGCTTTGAAGAAGTAATGGGGGTGATTGCAGTTGGCAGAGTGGGATGAGGATTTGTTGTGTCGCTTTTATAGGACGATGGTTACCATCAGGTTTTTTGAACAGGCGGTAGAAAAGCACTTCCTTGCAGGAGAAATCCCGGGGTTCGTACATCTGTACATAGGCGAAGAGGCAATTGCTACAGGCGTGTGCGCAAATCTTACCGAGGATGATTACATAGCAAGCACTCACAGAGGTCACGGCCATTGCATAGCTAAGGGAGCTGACGTTAACAAGATGATGGCCGAACTCTTTGGCAGGCGTACAGGGTACTGCAAGGGTAAGGGTGGTTCCATGCATATAGCTGATTTCAGCATAGGCATGCTCGGTGCAAATGGAGTTGTGGGCGGCAGTTTACCTATAGCGGCGGGGGCAGCTCTGGCAATAAGCATGCTCGATCAAAAGAGAGTTACCGTAGCCTTTTTTGGCGACGGTGCATCAAATAGAGGTACCTTTCACGAGTCTGCAAACCTCGCCAGCGTGTGGAAACTCCCCGTAATATTTTTATGCGAAAACAACCAGTACGCTTCGACCACACCTTATAAGACTACCACGTCAGTAGAAGACATAGCCGACAGAGCTCACGGATACAGCATGCCCGGCGTTGCGGTCGATGGCAACGATGTCTTTGCCGTCTACGAGGCTGCGAAGGCAGCCATAGAAAGGGCTAGAAACGGCGGAGGCCCGTCTCTGCTTGAGGCCAAGACGTATCGAGTAAAAGGACATTTTGTGGGCGATCCGGAGCTTTATCGCTCCAAGGAAGAGGTTGAAGAAATCTTTAAGAAAAGGGACCCTATCTCCAGATTTGAAAAGCAGGTATTAAACGAAGGTTTATTGAGTCAAAAAAAGCTCGATGACATAAAGCTTGAGGCTCAAGAAGTGATTGATAATGCGCTTGCCTTCGCTAAGGCGAGCCCAGAACCCGATCCCTCTGAGCTTCTTAGCGATGTTTATGCATAGGGGATGGATACAATGAGAGAAATTACGTTTGCTCAGGCGACGCTAGAGGCTATGGATGAAGAGATGTCTCGTGACGAGCGAGTCTTCGTATTGGGCGAGGACATTGCCCGCCAAGGCGGTATATTTGGCCAGTTCAAGGGCTTGCCGCAAAAATTTGGCACCGATCGCGTAAGGGACACGCCTATTTCGGAAACGGCCATCGTAGGAGCTGGAGTAGGAGCAGCTCTTGGAGGCATGAGGCCAGTGGTTGACATGCACTTCGCTGACTTTATGGGGGTGGCCATGGATGAACTCTTTAATCAAATGGCTAAGATACATTTTATGTTCGGCGGACAAAGGTCCGTGCCTGTAGTGGTCCGCGCACCGGATGGCCTCACCAATCAAGCCGCCGCTCAGCACTCCCAATCTATAGAGGCCTGGTTTTTGCACATTCCAGGTCTAAAAGTAGTAATTCCATCAAACCCGGCCGATGCGAAGGGTTTGCTCAAATCTGCTATCCGAGACGATAACCCCGTCATATACTTTGAACATAAAATGCTTTTTTCGGAGATAGGTCCGGTTCCTGACGGAGAACACCTTGTGCCCATAGGCGTGGCGGCCCTCACAAAGCCGGGCAGGGACATAACCATCGTTTCATACTCATACACAATGAAAGTTGTAATGAATGCTGTCTCCATGTTGAAAAATGACGGGATTGACCCCGAGGTAATAGACTTAAGGACAATTTCCCCCATCGATAAAGAAACCATCCTAAATTCCGTAGCAAAAACTCACAGGCTTGCAATAGCTCATGAGGCCGTAAAACAGGGCGGTGTTGGGGCCGAAATTGCGGCCATCGTAGCGGAAGAAGGGATTGACTTCTTAGATGCCCCTATATTACGCTTCGGTGCGCCTTTCACGCCTGTGCCCTTTGCCAGGTCCTTGGAAGCAGCTTATAGGGTGAAGGCTGAGGATATCTATTCCGGCATTAAGGCATTATTTGACTAGACAATAAGGGGGTGGCGCTTGAAAAAGGATTAAAGGGACGAGAAAGTTCATGTGCTGCAAAAGGCTTTATCAAATCGCGAAAGGAAGGTGAATTGTTCGGCCATAGCCGGGCAGAAAAAATGAAAAAGGTGCTGTGCATGGTTTTGGCAGTAGTGTTGCTTTTAGGAGTAATCGGGCTTAATGAAGCGTCTGAAGCAGCGCTCAAAAAAGAGTACAAGCTGACGATGAATGTCTCTACCGATACTGCGTGGGGCAAGGGTGGCGTGAAATTTGCGGAGCTCGTGAAGGAATACACCGACGGCAAGGTAAACGTGAAGGTATATCCCAATGCCCAACTTGTGGGCGGCGACCAGATCCGTCAGGCAGAGATGGTTTCAAGCGGAGCCATAGATTTCATGCTTAACTCAACGATCAACATCGCCCCCATAATCCCGGAATGCAACGTTTTCTCCCTTCCCTTTATGTTCCCAGACCATGAGGCCGTCGATGCTGCAACCAAATCCGCAGGCGGAGATATGGTTTTTCAGGCTCTGGAGAAGCACAACATGGTTGGCATCGGCTGGGGCGAAAATGGCTTTCGCGAACTTACGAACAACGTCCGACCGGTAGCTCATCCTGATGACTTGAAAGGTTTGAAGATAAGGGTTGTTACCCCCATCTATGTTGATATCATGAGGGCTCTCGGAGCTAATGCCGTGGCCATGAACTGGGGCGAAGTCTTCACCGCTTTGCAGCAGGGCGTCATCGACGGGCAGGAAAACCCCATTGTTGGCGTCATTATTCCGAACAAAATCTACGAAGTACAAAAATATCTGACAAATTGGCACTACTCATATGACGCGCTCATTTTAGCCGTCAATAAGCAAGTTTGGGATGGTTTCGATCCTGAGATCCAAAAGCAGATTAAAAAGGCAGCCGAGGACTCGATGCACTGGCAAATTCATGATGTAAGCCGGGTTGGTTTGAAAGACGGATTAGAGTTCCTCAAGTCAAAGGGCATGATCATTACTGATCTCACGCCTGAGCAATTAGATGCATTCCGCGAGCGCACAAAGCCAGTTTACGACAAGTGGGTGCCGAACATAGGGCAAGACTTGGTAAAGGTCTTTGAAGAGGCCGTTGCTGGGAGCAGATAAGATAAGTAGATAAGCAAAGGGGGCCGCGTTTTGCGCGGCTCCCCATGTTCTTGCTTAGCGGCTTAATAGGTTTTGTGCAGCTAAGAAAGGGGCTGTGTTATGGCATGTTTAAACTGCTCGATAAGGCTGAAGAGTGGATATGCGCTATAATGCTTTTCTTCATGGCCATTCTGGCCTTCGTCAATGTGGTGGTAAGGTATCTTACGACCTTTTCTTTCGCCTTCTCGGAGGAACTTTTGGTCAACTTATTTGTATGGATCACAATGCTCGGGGCCTCCATAGCCATGCGAAAAGGTGCACTTTTAGGTGTCACATTTTTAGTTGATCGCTTACCTGTAGCGTTTAAAAAAGCTGCGTCCGTGTTGGTTACCCTTTGCGGTGTTGTTCTCTTCATTCTCCTTGCGTATCATGGTGTCGATATGGTGAGGTCGGAATATAGGTCCGGGATGACTACTTACTCTATGGCTCTGCCCATGTGGATATTCGGCATTGCCGTACCGGTGTGCGCTTTTCTACTCATCGTAAGGACAATTCAAAGAGGCGTAATCGAATGGAAAGAGCTTTCTTTGCAAGATGTGCATCAAATTAGCTCAAGCGCGGAGGTGAAGATCAAATGAACATCGACCCTGGCATAATATTGCTCGGCCTTTTCTTCGTCATGATGGCTTTTAAGGTACCTATAGCAATAGCCTTAGGTTTAGCCGGTATGGCTGTCGTCTATTGGTTTGATCTGGGCGCACAAATGTTTGCTCCCGTATTTTTTGCTAATATATCTAAGTTTTCGCTTTTAGCCATTCCCTTCTTTATACTAGCGGGCGTCATCATGGGTAGAGCGAAGATATCAGATAAGATCATCAGGCTCATAATGCTTTTGGTAGGTCCCATAAGCGGAGGGATGGCTATTGTGACGGTAATAACGGCGCTCTTTTGGGGGGCTGTCTCGGGATCGGGGCCTGCTACGGTTGCTGCTTTGGGCACAATACTAATCCCTGGCATGGTAAAAGCCGGTTATAGTAAGTCTTTTGCTGCAGCGCTTACTTCCTGTGCCAGTGGCTTGGCCATTGTAATCCCACCCAGCATAGGCTTTATAGTCTATGGCGTCATTACCGGAGCATCAATAAGTGAACTCTTCCTAGCCGGCATTATCCCGGGGATAGTCGTGGGTTTGTTTCTCATATTTGTTGCCTTCCTCATCTCTCTGGCAAGGGGGTATAAAGGAGAAAGCTTTGGCACCGCTCGAGAGGTGTTGCACGCCTTCAAGGATGCTTTTTGGGCGCTTATTACTCCCGTCATAATATTGGGCGGCATATACGGTGGGATATTTACACCTACCGAAGCAGCTGCTGTGGGCGTGGTTTACGGTCTCTTTGTGGGCTTTGTGGTTTATAGGACACTTACCCTCAAGGATTTGTATGAACTATTAGTGGAAAGCTGTGTCTCATCTGCGGTTGTGATGCTGGTCGTTTCCTTTGCTGGGATCTTTGGTTGGGCCATGACGGTTCTTGGTGTGGTAGAAAGGATATCGCAAGCGGTTATATCCTTGAGCTCAAACCCCTATGTTGTCATAGCTTTGATAAACGTGGTCCTAATAATAGCGGGAGCACTTTTAGATGCCATATCCATTTATTATTTGCTATTGCCGATCTTCATGCCTATTATGGCCCATTTTGGGTGGGATCCAGTTTGGTTTGGCATAGTTATGACGGTGAACTTGGCTATAGGGCAAGTTACGCCGCCAGTAGCGGTCAATCTCTATGTGGGGTGCAATATCGCGGGCATTTCGATGGACGAGATTTCGAGAGCCGTCGTTCCCTTCGTCCTTGCTTCGATAGCGGCTTTAGCGGTTATTTGTTATGTTCCGGCTATTAGCCTGTGGTTGCCGAACATCTTGATGCGGTGAGACAGGCGCGGACCTCGGTGTTGATAATGACCAGCAGGGCCACCTGCATTATAGGGCTTTCAAAAAACTTAACCGGTTCTTGACAGGCTTTTGAAACTAGCGGTAGTATATATATTACAGTGCACTAACAAATGTATATTAGGCTAAAAGACGTTTAAACTTTAAAATACTGTCATAAAATAAAATAAGTGAACTGGTCAGCTAAAAACCCTGGTTACTGTGGTTGCAGCAAAATGTGAATATTAGGACTTATAAAATACAGCGGCGTTAAACTTTATGAGGAGAGGAAAGTTAATCGTTCTTGCAAAGGGGGAGTTGTCGTGACGAATGTCATCGTAGTAGGAGGCGGACCAGGAGGTTATACTGCGGCTATTAGAGCGGCCCAATTAGGATGCGACGTGAAATTGATCGAGAAAGTAAAAATTGGCGGGACTTGTCTCAATAGGGGATGTATTCCCACAAAGGTCTTGCTTCATGCATCTCACATTCGTGATAGCTTCAAGAAAGCTCAAGAATATGGATTTTCAGTCGAAAACGTTTCGTTTGATTGGAAAACGCTCATGCAGCGAAAGGAAGACACGGTAAAACAGCTAACGGATGGCGTAGAAGCCATCCTGGAATCTTGGGGTATCGAAATAATATACGGCGAGGCTTCCTTTGTAGAACCCCACGTCATTGCAGTAACAGACGAGCAAGGGTCAACCACAAAAATAAATGGCGAAAATTTCATCGTAGCAACCGGCTCAAGGACTTCACTGCCACCGATAGAAGGGCTGCGGAGCGAGGGCGTCTTGACCAGCGATGATGCGCTTTGCATCGATGAGCTTCCTTCGTCTATCCTCATAGTGGGCGGCGGAGTGATTGGCGTCGAATTCGCCACGCTGTTTTCTAACCTTGGCTGCAGCGTGACGGTGGTTGAGTTTTTGCCCAGGATTTTATCGAACATCGACGAGGAGCTTGCCTCTATGGTGCACGAAATATTATCTTTCAAAGGAGTCGCCATTCATGCGTCAACGAAGGTCACGAAGATCGAAAAATCAGGCAATATTTTGACCGTCACGCTTGAAGGCGAAGGGGGAAAGACGTCAAAGGTCGAAGTCAGCAACGTTTTACTGGCTGCCGGGCGGCTTCCCGACACCAGTGCCTTAAACCTGGAAAACATAGGGATAAAGACCGAGCGAGGCCGCGTCGTTGTGGACAAATACATGAAGACAAATCTTCCTCACATTTACGCCATCGGCGATTGCGCTTCTCCCTTTATGCTTGCTCACGTAGCGATGGCCGAAGGTGAAGTGGCCGCGGAAAACATAGCTGGGAATGTGCGCGCAATGGACTACACGGCGGTTCCGTCGTGCATCTTTACAGAGCCTGAGCTCGCCTCGGTTGGGATGTCTGAGGCCGATTGCCTCGACGCGGGGATACCGATAAAGGTATCACGCTTTCCCATGGTAGGCAATGGAAGGGCTTTAACCCTTGGAGAAGCAATAGGAATGGTAAAGATCGTAGCTGAAGAAAAATACGAAAAAGTCTTAGGAGTGCATATCTTGGGGCCCAACGCGACGGAGCTCATATCTACCGCCGGCATGGCGCTCATGTTAGAAGCTACTGCGGACGAGATTGCAAACTTGATCTTCGCCCATCCAACCGTCGGAGAGGCTTTGAAGGAAGCGGCCCTATTACTTCAAGGAAAGGCGATCCACTTCCCCAAGGCGTAAAAGCTATTTGGCGGAGGGGGTAGCAAGTTGAAAGGTTATTTTCCGGACTGGCTAAAAATAGAGGCACCTGCCGAAGGTGTCCTTGATGAAATGCAAAAACTTATAAAGGGCCTGTCGCTTCACACGGTGTGCGAAGAGGCCAACTGTCCAAACGCAGGAGATTGCTTTGGCTCCCATACGGCGACTTTTTTGCTGATGGGGGATGTATGCACCAGGAATTGCTCTTTTTGCGCCGTAGAACACGGAAAGCCCATGCCCTTGGACCAAAATGAACCCCAAAGGGTAGCTGAAGCTTGCCGTACGCTGGAGCTCAAATACGTCGTTTTAACCTGCGTCACGCGCGACGACTTGAGCGATGGCGGCGCCTTACACATGGCATCTGTCGTAAGAAAGGTAAAGGAATTAAACCCTGGTGCGAATGTCGAGCTTTTGGTCTCAGATCTTGGCGGCAACTGGGAAGCTTTGCGGTGCTTGCTTGAAGCCCCCTTGGATGTTATAGGACATAACGTCGAAACTGTTCCATCACTTTACCCAAAAGTAAGGCCACAAGCCATATACAAAAGAAGCATTGACCTCATAGAAAAGGCCAAAAAAATAGCTCCACATATCTTGACCAAGTCCGGGATAATGGTCGGTCTGGGCGAGCGTTTCGACGAAGTGGTCCAAGTCATGAAAGATCTTTTAAGTGCCGGATGCGATATATTCACGATAGGACAATACCTGCAACCGTCCCCACATCACTTCCCATTGAGGGAGTACGTTTCCCCCGCTCAATACGAAGAATACGAAAGAAAAGCCTATGAGTTGGGATTTAAGTCCGTGGTTGCAGGGCCTTTGGTTCGAAGCTCATACAGGGCGGATATTTGCTATGAAAAAGCCTTTAAAAAGGGAGGTGATAAAGTCATTTAAATGGCCTTTGTTGGCTAAAAAAATTACAAGCAAAAGGAGGTAGGGGTCTCCATGGCTGTAGAAAAAGAAAAGTTACAGTGGATGTACAAAAACATGTTGACCATCAGGAACTTTGAAGAGAAGGTGGCGGAGCTTTTCGCCGCAGGCAAATGCTACGGCTTCGTTCACCTTTACGTAGGAGAGGAGGCCGTAGCTACCGGAGTGTGTGCAAATCTTCGCAAAGAAGACTACATCACAAGCACCCACAGAGGACATGGCCATCTGATCTCAAAAGGCGGCGACCTGAAGCTCATGATGGCCGAACTTTTCGGCAGGCGCACGGGATACTGCAAGGGCAAGGGCGGATCAATGCATATAGCAGACGTCGAGCTTGGGATCTTGGGTGCAAACGGAATAGTTGGTGGCGGTTTCCCCATCGCTGTGGGAGCAGGATTTACTGCGAAATACAAGGGCACAGATCACGTGGTGGCCTGCTTCTTTGGAGACGGCGCGTCAAACCAGGGAACCTTCCATGAAGCCTTAAACATGGCCTCCATATGGAAGCTGCCGGTCATATTCGTCAACGAAAACAACCTCTACGGCATATCGCTTTCGCAGAAGAAATCGATGAACGTTCCCGATGTGGCCGCCAGGGCTGCTGCTTACAACATTCCCGGACTCGTCGTTGACGGAAATGACGTATTGGCGGTTTACGAGGCCGTCCAAGAGGCGGTCAAGCGTGCGCGCTCCGGAGAGGGACCGACTCTGATCGAGTGCAAGACCTATCGTTACAGGGGCCACTTCGAGGGCGACCCGACAGTCTACCGCAGCGATGAGGAAGTCGAGGAATGGAGGAAAAAAGACCCGATTCCGCGATTTGAAGCAACACTTTCTCAAATGGGAATAATGACGGAAGAACAGATGGAGAAGATTCGCTTGGAAGTATCCGAAATGATCGAAGAAGCCGTTAAGTTCGCAGAAGAAAGCCCGTGGCCATCTCCGGAAGAAGTCCTTGAGGACGTATACGCGTGAGCGAGGAGGCGATGAGGATGAGGAAGTTAACGATTCGAGCTGCAATAAATGAGGCCCTGCGTCAGGAGATGAGGCGCGACCCCAACGTGTATGTGATTGGCGAGGACGTCGGCATATTCGGCGGCTGTTTTGGGGTAACGGCCGGGTTGATAGATGAATTTGGCCCTGAGCGGGTTGTAGATACCCCCATTACAGAAAGCGCCATAGTAGGTAATTCTCTGGGCGCCGCGGCCACGGGACTGAGGCCTGTAGCTGAAATAATGTTCATGGATTTCGTGGGCGTCACCATGGACCAGATATTTAATCAGGCTGCCAAGATGCGCTACATGTTCGGCGGAAAGGCCAAGATTCCCATGGTCATAAGAATGGCTTGTGGGGCGGGAGGTTCTGCGGCAGCACAGCACTCGCAATCCCTAGAGGCGTGGTTTATGCACGTTCCGGGTTTAAAGGTAGTTGCTCCCTCCACCGCTTATGATGCTAAGGGTCTTTTGATAAGTTCCATCAGAGATGACAACCCCGTGATCTTTGTAGAGCATAAGTTCATATACGATATCGAAGGAGAAGTGCCCGAAGAAATTTACACCGTACCCCTAGGCAAGGCAGACGTCAAAAGAGAAGGAGACGACGTAACTGTCGTAGCCACCATGGCCATGGTTTACAAGGCCTTGGAAGCTGCCGAGGAACTTGCAAAAGAAGGTATCAGCGTTGAAGTCGTGGATCCGCGGACACTGCAGCCGCTGGATAACGAGACGATCATTAATTCCGTTAAAAAGACGCACAAAGTCGTAGTAGTTCACGAGGCCGTCAAGTTTGCAGGTCCCGGTGCCGAGATCGCTGCCATGATTGCCGAAGAAGCCTTTGATTACTTGGATGCGCCGGTAAAACGTGTTGGCGCTCCCTTTACGCCGGTACCCTTTAGCCCCGTGCTTGAACAAGCATACATTCCAAGCACGGAAAAGATAATTGCCGCAATAAAAGAGGTCGTGGCGTAACGTTTGTATTGCAAAAGAGGGGGCGTGTTGTGAGCGAACCTTAAGACGTCCCCTCTTTTAAGTTGCAAAGAGAAGGAGAGTAAGATGGCAAAAGAAGGAATTTTCAACCAGGTACTTCAAGTGGCAGTAGTGGTAAAGGATCTCGATGAATCCATGAAAAACTACTGGGACAAGTGGGGCATTGGGCCTTGGAAGGTCTATACATTTGATCCCAATACAGTGAAAGACATGATTCTGCGAGGAAAAAGAGAAGATTACGCCATGAGGCTTGCCCTGGCAGAGATAGGTAACGTACAGTGGGAACTCATACAACCTTTGGATGACAAAAGCATTTACGCGGAATTTTTGAAGGAACACGGCGAGGGCCTTCACCATGTAGCGCTGGGGGTTAGAAACTACGAAGAGGCGATGGAACTGGCCAAAGAGAGGGGAGTGGGTGTAATTCAAGGCGGCACATGGTTTGGTTTTACTTACACCTATCTTGACACCAGGGAAGATTTGGCCACGATCGTGGAGCTTTATGACCAGCCTGAAGGATGGGAATTCCCCGAACCCGAGAACACCTATCCATAAGGCTTTTAACGTCGATGGCGTATTAAGATTAAATCTGACTAGAAAGGGGAATCGATATATTTGACGCTAGTTGGGATCATCGCAAATCCGGCTTCGGGAAAGGACATCAGGAGGCTAGTCGCTCACGGTTCGGTCTTTGACAACATAGAAAAGGTAAACATTGCGAGGCGCATACTGCTGGGGCTTGAGGCAACGGGCGTCGATAAGGTGCTTTACATGCCCGATTACTTCGGTATAGTTCCCAGGGCGTTGGAGCACGTTCGCCTTAAAATGAGCGTAGAGCCTTTAAAAATGTATTGCCAGGGAACGCAGGACGACTCTACCTTGGCCGCAAAGTTGCTCGAAAAAGAGGGCGCTAAATGTCTCATCGTGCTTGGAGGAGACGGTACCAATCGTGCGGTGGCAAAGGGAAGCATTTCCGTTCCCTTCATGCCCGTGTCAACTGGGACTAATAACATCTTTCCCAGCATGGTGGAAGGCACCATCGCCGGCATGGCGGCAGGCTACGTCGCCGCGGGCACCGTCTCCGCCGAAGAGGCTACATATCCGACAAAACGCTTGGATATCCTGATCGATGGCGAGTTAAGAGACCTTGCGCTGGTGGATGCCGCCCTTTATGACGATATATTCTTGGGATCAAAGGCCATATGGGACATGAGCAAGGTTAAAGAGCTGGTCTTGACGCAAGCCAAACCAAGCAACATAGGCCTGTCTTCTGTGGGGGGCATGATCTTGCAGCGGCATCTGGCCGAAGATGAAGGATTGCACATAATATTGGGATCTTTGGAAGACTCAAAGGAAGGTTTCGAGGTGACGGCTCCCGTCGCCCCGGGGCTGATAAAACCTGTACGAGTCCTTGAGTTTAATGAGATCTCGCTTGGAGACGAGATAGGTTTTGATATAAGCCCGGCCGTCATCGCCCTTGATGGTGAAAGGGAGGTCGAAATCTTGCCGGGCAGAAAAGCTTCAGTACGCTTGAGCAACAATGGCCCTCGCGTCATAGACATTGAGAGGACGATGTGGCTTGCCGTTCAAAATAAAGGATTGATCGGTCGCAGCAAATAAGGAGGTGGATTTTTATGGCTTTAGTTGTTACAATGCCTAAACTTGGCCTTACTATGACTTCCGGTTCAGTAGCTAAATGGCACAAAAAGGAAGGCGACAAGGTAGAAAAAGGCGAGGTGATCTTAGAGGTTTCTACGGAAAAGATTACATACAAGGTGGAGGCCGCAGAAAGCGGCGTGATAAGAAAGATTCTAGTCCAGCCTGGTGTCAAGGTCCCTATCGGAACTCCTTTGGCGATAATAGCGGCCCCCGACGAGGACATAAGCGAGCTTTTGGAGGAGGTAGCCGTTCCCGCAGAGGCTAAGGAAGAAGTCAAAGAAGTTAAACCGGCGGCAGTGGAAGCACCCAAACCAGCAGCAGAAGAGGTGTTCATTAGAGCTACTCCCATAGCCAAAAAAATAGCAAAAGAGCATGGCATCGATTTGGCCTTGGTAACGGGCACGGGGCCAAAGGGCAGGATCGTGGAACAAGACGTACTGGATTTCATAGAACGGCAAAAAGCTGCCGTTCCAGCGCCATCGCCGGCAGTTAAAGCGGCAGAACCTAAAAGAATTCCTCTGTCGGACGTACGCCAGGTAATTGCGGAAAGGATGAGCGCTAGCTGGCAAAACGCCCCCATGGTCACTTTAAACGCCGATGTGGATTGTTCCTCCTTTAAAAACATGCGTGAAAGTTTAAGGACACTTTTTAAGGAAAAAGGTCTAAATCTATCCTACAATTACATATTGATGAAAATGTGCGCCCTGGCACTGAAGGAAAATCCAATGCTTAACTCCTACCTGGACGGAAACGAAGTGGTGCTCCTTGATGAAATAAACATAGGCCTGGCTGTGGCAATAGAAGACGCCCTAATAGTCCCCGTCATAAAAGATGTTGGGGACAAAGATATGTTTCAGATTGCCTCAGAAGGAGATGCCTTGGTAGAAAAGGCCAGAAAGGGCGAACTTTCCGTAGACGAGGTTACAGGCGGTACCTTTACGATAACAAACCTTGGCATGTTTGGGATCAGGGACTTCACGCCCATAATAAATCCCCCGCAGTGTGCCATATTGGGGGTTGGGGAGATGAAAGACAAACCCTGCGTTTGCGGTGAAGAGATCGTGATTAAACCGATGATGACCTTGTCATTGACCTTTGATCATAGGATCGTTGACGGAGCACAGGCAGCCTTATTTTTGAGGCAATTAAAGGAAATGATCGAAAACCCCTTCATGCTTTTGACGTCACTGAAATAGCAGTTCAGCAAATAGCAAGGAAAACTAGAGCAAGAAAAATAAGTGTAGGGGCAAAAAGTTTAAGCTCAAAGTCCCTACACTTATTTACATGACAAAATCGCGTGCCAGGAGGCAGGCGCCCCCCTTTAAAGGAGCGCTAATCGGGCAAAGTTGCAGTTTTTAAGCCCTTTTTCGTCAATTGCCCCAGCAATTTGCCGCTAAATTTTAAAGCAGATTTGTCATCCCCGTTATGGCGTTGATTAACAGGCCATCGGGATCTATGCCCGGTAAATCTTTTCCAACGTCAAGGGTGCTCAAGACCGACCGGCCTATAACGTATCGTCCCTCCACACCTTTGCTTTTGGTCCTTAGCCCCCACAGGTTATGAAAGACGACGACCCTTCCCCTGTAAGATCCAGCATACAACATTACATGCCCGGGTTTATATAATATGCTTGCAAAGGGAGTCCCACCCTCTTTTATGGCCTTTTCTTTTTGAAGAGGCGTTAGACCTTCAAGGGAAATGAAAGTCCCGCTTTTTGCCTGTGCACTTGAATTTCTTGGCAGCCATATGCCGAAGGGCAAAAAGAAATCTCTCGTAGTTGCCGAACAGTCCCTTTTGCCGTACATTCCTCCCCAGCCATAGGTTTCACCCATCATCTCGTCTATCAAGGAGGCGGCATTCCATTGACTAAATTCAATTGGCCATCTTTTTGCAAAGTCCCTCGGCAAGCGGACTGCCTCAAGCGTTGCAAGCCCCGCCTCGTCTTTGCCCGTTGGCACCAAAAGCTCCAGATCATATAATAATTCTTCATTCAGAGGAAAAAGGGACCCTATTTTGACGTTGAAGATAAAAAGGTTTCCTTTGCTGACGGCTTTGTCGTCCTTTACTATTACCGCAAGCGGCAAAGGCATGTATCTATCGATGAAGCCTTCGTTAACGTAAGCGATTTTTCTGGAGTCAATCCAACCTGCGGCAAAAGAGGTCTCCACATAAGCAAACGAATTGTCACGGCTGAAATGAGAGATTCTAATCGGTTCTCCGGGGTTCACCCGGGAAACTTGCCCGTAATCGAAAGGGTACCCTTCGCCCGAAAGTTCAGGTGACAGAAATATCGGATCATGAGTGGGAAAGGCCCTTAGCGAGCCTTCGGCTATGGTTATGCCCGGTGCGTTTATATCTTTAAATGCCTCGATGTGCGCCTTGCTGTAAATTTCGTCAAACCACCTTTTTTCTCGCGGTCTTTCATTTTCCCCGTAAACCTTGCCGGGCAAGTAAGCGTTAAAGGGCCACAAAAGGTCGTCTTTTGAATGCCTGAAATCTCCGGACCAGGGCAGGAAAAACCGGTCTTTTGCGCCACTTGCGCGGTTGTTTTGCTCATCCTTTGACAGCAAAGGCATGGCATAGTCACTTTTTAGATAGTAAAAAGGGTTTTGTGAAACCTTCGGCGTCAGTTTTTCGAAGGCCAGAGCTTTCAGGGGACAAAAACATAAAATTAAAAGAAGACCTACAATAAATTTCATGCGATAACTTTTCATTTGCCTTCCTTCACCGCCTTTCAAAGGCAATAAGTAACAATGGCGCCTGTTTTGATGCAAAAAATTTTTCTTTGTCATCAGTTAAGCCGTCGTTACTGCATTTTAGGAAAATTTACAAGTTTTTTCAAGCAAACTTTTGGCCAAGACATCGTTCATACATACAGGTGTAGAATAAGTATAAAGCCACTGAAGTTACTGAGGGTCGATCATTAAATTTTTTATATATCTCGTATCGTGAGGTGTTTGTTTCATGAATAGACGATGCTTCGTAGTTAACTTAAAGGGACTTATAGGCTACGGCGAAGGACTGGTTTTGCAGGAAAAAGCCTTTGACAAGGTTGTTTCAGGAAAAGCTGACGGCATACTTTTGTTGCTCGAACACAAGCCCGTTTTTACCATAGGAAGGTCCGGCGGGAAGGAAAACCTGCTCGTCGATGAAAAATATCTTAAAACCGCGGGGATAGAGCTGTATGAGACGAACAGGGGAGGAAATATTACCTATCATGGTCCGGGGCAGATCGTGGCTTACCCGATCTTTGACTTGAAGAATTGGAAAAAAGACCTTCCCTGGTACGTCACGTGCCTTGAGGAAGTCATAATCAATGTGTTAAAAGATTACGGCATAAAGGCGGGCAGAAAGCCAAAATACAGGGGCGTTTGGGTCGGCGACAAAAAGATTGCAGCCATCGGCATAGCCGTGGCCAAATGGATAACGACACACGGTTTTGCCTTTAACGTAAAAGTAAACAAAGACCATTTCAACCTCATAAATCCCTGCGGAATAACCGAGTTTTCCGTTGTTTCCCTTGACGATTTCGTTAAAGACGTAAACTTTGACGAAGTGATGGAAAAGGTAAAGGATAACTTCTCAGTTGTCTTTGACACCAACTTTAAGGAAGCTACAAGAAAGTGGCTTGAAAGCAATTAAACAGCAAATTGGCAGCGGTTTTGCGGGCTTTTTGTCGTCACTCCGATTCCAGCCCAACCAAATAACCGTATTTTTCGATGAAG
>JAAYTM010000079.1 GCA_012518015.1 Synergistaceae bacterium | reverse complement strand
GGTTGAAACCTTTGGTAAAGAGAAAGCTTTAGAACTAGCTCGCATGTTTTGGCCAAAAAGAGAAAAGATGTTGGAACCCATACTTCGAAATTTGGGTATATATATTAAAACCTCATCAGCAGGAAGGTTGTTTGATGCTGCCGCTTCGGTATTAGGTCTCAGAGACGTAGTATCTTACGATGCCCAAGCAGCTATAGAGCTGGAAGCCATGGCAAAGGGCAAAGAATGTGCGCCCTTTGATATAAAGGACGAAGGTAGCGATTTGCTCCTCGATTGGCGGCCTGCCATTGAATGGCTCGTGGAAGGTTTAAAGCATAAAGGGAAAGAACAACTAGCTGCTGGTTTTCACGATGGCCTTTCTAGGGCTCTAGTCGAAGTGAGCAAGAGGTTAGCTTCTCAAACAGGAATAAGACACGTAGCATTGTCTGGCGGGGTGTGGCAAAACAAAAGACTTTTGAGCGTAACCTCTGCCCTTTTAAAGAAAGAGGGATTGGAACCTTTAGTGCACAAAAACACCTCTCCTAATGATGAATGCATATCTTTGGGCCAAGTGGCCGTCGGCATTGATCATTGGTCTAATTAGGTTTTTGGCAGAGCTCAAGAAAAAAATAAATGAAAAATAAAGGGAGGTTAACCTCCCTTTATTTTTGTCTCATATATCGCTGATTCTACCAACTCTACCTTAAATGGAATGAAATGCTATTTTTTTAAACACGCCTTACATGTGCCGCTTGCGGTCCCTTAGCTCCTTCTACAACTTCAAACTCCACTTTGTCACCTTCCTCAAGGGTTTTAAAGCCCTTCATGTCAATAGCTGAATAATGCACAAAGACGTCTTTCCCATCTTCCGAAGTAATGAAGCCATAACCCTTCGTTGCATTAAACCACTTTACAGTTCCTAACATGCTTTGCTCCTCCCGATTACAGAAATCAATCGCACTCATCGATGCGACTTTGTTACTAACTATAGCAATATTTTATCATGCCGTCAACAAAAAAGTTAGCTCGGTAAATGCCATTTCTGCCTTTTTACTGGCTGTGCAAGTTTTAATGAGCTTACTCCATCCAATAATTAGGGGCCTCTTTCGTGACAACTACGTCGTGGGGATGGCTTTCCTTTACCGAGGCCGCAGTAATTCTTATGAAATGGGCATTGTCCTGTAGGGATTTTATGTCATGTGCTCCGACGTAGCCCATCCCTGCCTTTAAGCCACCAACCAACTGGTAGATCAGCGATGACAAAGGTCCTTTGTAAGGAACAAGGCCTTCAATGCCTTCGGGGACCAATTTTTCAGCTGGGATACTTTCCTGAAAATATCTGTCCGTACTTTTGCCTTCTTTCATGGCAGCTAGCGAACCCATGCCTCTATAGCTTTTAAAAGATCTGCCCCTGTGAATTACCTCTTCCCCCGGGCTTTCTTCTGTGCCGGCAAATAACGAGCCTATCATCACGACATCGGCTCCCGCGGCTATTGCCTTAGTTATGTCGCCAGAATATCTTATCCCTCCATCTGCTATTATTTTAACGCCCCTTGGCTTTGCGATTTGGGCGGCGTTTATTATTGCAGCAATTTGAGGCACTCCTATGCCGGCTATGATTCGTGTCGTGCATATAGAACCAGGTCCTACCCCGACCTTTACGGCATCAGCTCCCGCTTCTATCAATGCTTCCGTTCCCTTTGCAGTCGCCACATTGCCACCTGCTATCGGCAAATCAACGAATCTTTCCCGTAGCTTGCAAATAGTCTCCAGTACTAACTTAGAATGGCCGTGCGCGGTATCGACCACTATGGCATCCACTCCGGCTGCGACAAGAAGATCGGCCCTTGCAATGGCCTCAGGCCCTACGCCTATCGCCGCAGCTACTTGCAGCCTGCCTTTTGAGTCTTTGGATGCATTAGGAAAATCCCTTGCTTTGACGATATCTTTGATGGTGATCAAACCTTTCAAATGACCTTCGCTATCGACAATGGGTAATTTTTCAACTTTATGTTTCATCAATATGGTTTTCGCATCCTCTAGGGTGGTTCCAACGGGTGAGACTATTAAATTTTCTTTAGTCATGAAATCTTTGATAGGTTGACCATAATCGGCTTCGGTTATGAAGCGTAAATCTCGATTAGTGATAATTCCCACCAATTTCATATCGGGGTCGACGATTGGAACACCCGAAATGTGATAATGCTCCATTAGGGCAACGGCGTCACCCAGTGTATCGTCTGGGTGTAAATAGAAGGGGTCGACGATTACGCCCGATTCCGATCGTTTTACCTTGTCAACCTCCTCGGCCTGCGCCTCGGGTGTCATGTTACGGTGAATCACGCCGATGCCTCCCTCTCTTGCAATGGCAATAGCCAGACGTCCGTCTGTGACAGTATCCATGGCGGCGCTACATATGGGGATATTAAGCGCTATTTTGGGAGTAAAAAAGCTTTTTACACAAACCTGTGATGGCGTAACCTCGCTATATCTTGGTTCTAGCAGTACGTCATCGAAGGTAAACCCTTCGTAAGTGACAAATTTGTTCAGCAATTCCATTGCCTAACCCTCCTAATTTTGCAATCTGAATAAGACTTCATCTTTGCCCAAGACCTCCATTATAAGAGGTAGCGGAGGGCCTGAGTGAGCGCCAGTTATGCAGATGCGCAGTGGGTGAAAAAACTCTCTTGCCTTTAATCCATGTCTCTTCTGAAAGGCTCGAAGCAACTTTTCGATTTCATCTTGCTTCCACTCTTTTAGCGAATGAAGCTCGTTCACCAAATACATTAGCCACTCTGGTGGCGCCTCAGGTTTTTTTGGTCTCGTAAGAAGCCAGTTTAAGCTTTCGAAAAGCTCTGTCAGGGTGGCTTGATTGGATATAGCTTCAGGCAACAATGAAACTAACGATTCATAAGTACATACAAACTGTAAACCACTATCTTTTGCCATTTCCATTAGTTTTTTCGCCACCCACTCAGGGTCTTTTTTCCTAATGGCTTTATTGCCCCACCATTTCAGCCTATCCTCGTCGTGTATTGGAGATGATTTAGAAACGCGAGAAAGATCAAATGCTTGAGCCATGGCATCTAGATCAAATAAAAAGTCCTCCCCCTCCACTGCCCAACTTAAGGTTGCTAAGTATGCTCTTACAGCTTCGGGTAAATAGCCTCTTTTTCTTAAGTCATCTATTCCCTCGGCACCCTCTCTCTTGCTCAGCTTTTTTCCTTCTCTTGAAAGGATCATGGGTATATGCGCAAAGGAAGGGGGGTCCCACGATAGTGCCTGATATATGAGCAGTTGTCTTATTGTGTTAGGGAGATGTTCGTCGCCCCTTATCACATGAGTAATTTTCATATGATGGTCATCTACTACTGCTGCATAAATGTAAGTTGGAATATTATCGGACCGCATCACGATAAAATCACCCACATCCTTGTAGGAAAGCCCATAATATTTATGAACCTCGTCATAAAATTCTATTCTACCCGCTTTCTGAGGTACTTTAAAACGCCACGAAGGAACCCTTCCCGTCTCTTCGAGTTTTTTTCTATCTTCTTTCGTTAAATTTCTGCATTTACCGGAATATCTTGGCGGCAGACCCCTAGCCAATTGAGCTTTTCTTTCCATTGCTAACTCTTCCTCAGTGCAATAGCAGGGATAAACTTCACCCAGCTCTTTGAGTTTTTCCAAGGTTTCTAGATACAGGTCCAAGCGTTCGCTTTGCCTGTATGGAGCATAAGGACCCCCTATATCGGGGCCCTCATCCCAGCTTAAACCTAACCATAAAAGATCTCTTTTTATCGAATCCTCGAATTCAGGTGAGGAACGGTCTTTATCGGTGTCCTCGATGCGAAGCACGAAGCTGCCTTTCCATCTTTTTGCCCATATCCAGTTGAATAACGCGGTTCTTGCACCGCCTATGTGTAGGTTTCCTGTGGGCGACGGAGCAAAGCGAGTTCTAACATGCATTTCACGAAAGCTCCTTTCCTTCATTACTACTTCGATGAGTGCAGTATTTCCACCCTCAGCTTAGCCGCCCCTTTGCGGGTAATTCCCAACAAATCTGCGGCTAGCTTAGATACGTCTACAATCCCGTCCTTTTTACATCGATCGTTGACCCTGACAATTACGCTTCTGTTGTTCTGCGGATTGGACAGTCTTATCAAAGAATTTAGGGGAACGTCATTAAATGCTGCCGTTAATTGCCAATCGTAAAAAACTTCTCCGCTAGCGGTGCGTCTGCCGTTCCATTTAGGACCTCCATACCAGGTAACGGTCAAGTAATTTGATCCTTCCACTTTGTTTTTCGAGCCGTAATGGGCTTCATAAAAGTTAGTTAACCAAAGTCCTGCTAGCAATCTTGAAGAGCATTTGTGATATTTTGCTAAATCAGGTGTTATCCTCAAGATTTCTTCACCATCCTTTAAAGATATGGCGAAGGTTTCGTTTTCGTGTTTGGTGATCTTGTAGTAATAATGTTTACGTTGTTCGCTAAACGCCTTTTCTAATTTTCCCAAAGATGAGCGAACCATGTCTGCCTTTTCCTTGGGTGCGGAGGCTATAAGTGTTCCGTTAATGTGTAATTCCACTTTTGGCCCCCTTTCATTGATCCAGGAATATGGGCGAGATGCATGAGCCTTTTTCGATAGAAGGAGGGTTAGCGCAATTATGGCAGCGTATAAAACTGGCTTTTTGCTTACTTTCTCCATGCAATATCACTCCTCATCGTTGCAATGGCATGGCACTTCATACACTGGGCCTTTCCAACCGCTCCTATATACTCTCCTGATTTTACCTTCAGGTTAATTCTTTTATTCATAGCCCAAGTAAGGCTAGAGAGCGCGTTTTCTAAGTTTATCTTAAAACAATCGATGAGTTTAGAAAGCCTGGGTAATTGTGCTTCTAGCGTGATGTCTAGCCAAATTAAGCTCCAATTTTTCTTTGATAAAAAATGCGATATCTCTTCTAAGAAAATAATGCTTGAGGCATCCTTATACCGCTCGTCCGAAGAAGGATAAAGGGTGCCTAAATCAGGTTCTCCGGCAGCTCCAAGCAATGCGTCGGCTACTGCGTGAGAGATCACATCCCCGTCAGAATGACCTTCTAATCCCAAGGGAGCATCGGGTATTAGATGTCCCGCCAGGATCAGTTTTCGCCAGGGTCGCAGAGGGTGCACATCGAATCCGTGTCCCACTCTCCATTGGCTCATTCCTCTAGCAATCGTCTCGCAAAACTTGAAATCGCTTTCATAAGTAACTTTAATGTTGCTTGGCTCGCCTTCAACAAAGTTAATGGGATATCCTGCTTTTATCCAGGCTTCTGCCTCGTCAGACATATTGTTGTCCGCGAGTTTCATGACCGCTATCAACTCCTCCCTCGGAAAAGCCTGAGGCGTTTGTGTGGACCATAGGTTTTCTCTGGATACAGGGAAAATTTCACCCTTGTTTGATACCTTCTTTAAGGCATCCCTAACGGGGGTCAAGGGTATGACTCCGGTTAGGGGGGTTATAGACGATATTATACGTTGAACTAAAGAGGAAGAGGCAAAGGGACGAGCCGCATCGTGTACTAACACGTAATCGCCACTGGCAGCACTTATACCAGCTAATGAGGATATAGCCCTTGTTTCCCCTCCTTCAACGATTTTAACTTTAAAAGACACATTTAGATCATTTAAAAGTTTGACCTCGTTTGAAAAGTCAAAGCCTTTTGGAAAAACCACGATCACTTCGCCGATGAGTCCCATGTCGTAAAGTTCGCTTGAAAGTTTAAAACTCCAAGCCCAAAGAGGCATGCCACCTAAATGACGAAACTGTTTAAAAGGGCTTTCCATTCGTGCTCCCTTTCCCCCAGCCAGCAGGATAAAGGAACATTTCTCAAAGGTCATCAATTTGCCTCACGCTTCACTCTGCCGAATATTAACCTCCCAGCTGAGGTTTGCAGTAGGGAAGTTATCACCACTTCGACCCTTTTCCCAATGTACTTCTCTCCATCTTCGACGACCAACATCGTTCCGTCTGTAAGATATGCCACTCCTTGGTTTGGTTCCTTTCCCTCTTTAATTACATCAACCTCCAAGGTTTCTCCCGGTATCAATACAGGTTTTAAGGCATTGGCAAGATCGTTTACGTTCAAGACGTGTAATCCTTGAATGCTTGCTATTTTATTAAGATTATAATCAGTAGTGATTATTTTTGCCTTTAATCTCTTGGCGAGC
>JAAYTM010000078.1 GCA_012518015.1 Synergistaceae bacterium | reverse complement strand
GCCTTGACATTTGTAGTAAATTACTGCTTAAATATAAACTAATCAAATATCAGAGGAAGTGATTAAAAATGACTGGAAGTGAAAGTCCACTTATCAATATATCTGATGAATCAACGTTTTTTTCCTTTGATCCAGGGTTAACTCCTATTGCCGAGGTAGAACAAAATGTTTTAGTGAAGATTGAAACCAAAGATTGTTTTTCAAATCAAATTACCAGCGAAGAACAATTAATCATGGATATCGACTTTTCAAGGATAAATCCTGCCACAGGACCTGTCTTCATAAAGGGTGCAAAAAAGGGCGATGCTTTAGCCGTCAAAATTCACAAGATAGATCTAAAACAGCAAGGGGCAATAGTTACCATACCGGAAGAAGGTTTCCTGGGGGATAAAGTCAAAGAAGCAAGGACCAGGATATGCGATATTGAAACAGAAGAAGTTCAATTTTTGAATTTAAACTTACCTCTTAGAAAAATGATAGGCGTGATTGGCGTAGCAACACCGGAAAAAACTGCAACGGGGACTCCTGGAAGACATGGAGGTAACATGGACGCCACAGTTATAACTGAGGGTGTAACTGTTTATTTCCCAATTAGCTACGATGGAGCTTTATTTGGGCTGGGAGATCTCCACGCCGTGATGGGAGATGGAGAGGTTTGTGTTGCAGGATGCGAGACTTCTGGGTATGTTACAGTTGAATTCGAATCCTTAAACGAATTAGCACCACCATGGCCTTGTGTTGAGGCAAAGGACTGGCTGTATATTATCGTTTCCGATGAAGACGTAAATAAAGCCTTTTACGAAGCAACGGAAGTTGCTGTAAGAGCCCTCCAAAATGCTCTGAAGCTTGATTGGCATGATGCATACATGTTATCCAGCATTGCAATGGACCTGGAGATATGTCAACTTGTGGATCCCCGCAAAACGATCAGGTCGAAGCTTCCTAAAAGCTTAATATCGATCGAAGAACTTCTTAAGTCAATATCCGCATGAATTTTTAAAAGTGCCGGATTAAATTAGGAGTGGTAAACCATGACGGAGAATCAAGAGAACAATCATACGGAGAAACAGGAATTAAAAAGAGTTCTAAAAATGTGGGATCTCATTGCATTTGCCATAATAACAATGGTCCCGATAGCGCCGATGGGCATATATGGTGTAGTTGCCGTGCTTAGCAAGGGCCATGTTCCTCTCTCATACGCCATCGCAGCTTGCGCTATGGTATTTACAGCGTGGGGATATGGTCAATTCGTGAAGCGATATCCTGAAGCTGGCTCAGTGTATGCCTACGTAAGAGAAACTATTGGTGCCAACGTAGGTTTTATAGCAGGATGGACGATCTTGCTGGATTACATTTTAATTCCAGCGCTAGTCATATTGGTTTCTGCTCTTTGGCTGGAAGCCCTTACGGGCATTTCCATGATGGTATGGGCTTTGCTCTTTATCATCACAGCTACTATTACAAACGTCTTAGGGATAGAGCTCACGGCAAAAGCTGCTAATATATTATTTTATTTTGAAGTATTTGTTTTAATTGTTTTCCTAGTGGTAGCTGTTTATAAAATTACAACAGATCCCGCTTTATCCTTCTCTATGAGACCATTTTATAATCCTGAAACTTTTAATTTTAAATATGTGCTAAGCGGTACATCTGTTGCTGTTTTAAGCTTTTTGGGATTTGATATTATGACTACCCTTGCCGAAGAAACATTGGAGGCTAGGAGAGTCGTGAGCAAGGCTGTAGTTCTTGTAATTCCCATCATTGGGATAATGTTTGTTTCACAGACCTACCTAGGCGCCATTATTCACCCCGGCTACGAATTTGCGGATCCGGATGTTGCCTTTTTCTACATTGCAACCGAAGCTGGAGGGCGATGGCTACAAATTTTGATTGTGCTCGGCACTATTCTTGCATGGGGCGTAGGAGATACAATAGCTGCGCAAGCCGGGATATCCAGGGTTTTGTATTCTATGGGTAGACAGGGACACCTCCCGAGAATATTTTCGAAATTGCACCCTACTCGCAAGACTCCGTACGTTTCCACGATTATAGTGGCGTTAATAACAATTCCTTTATTGTACTTGCTTACGCTCAAGGATATTTCTTCACTTGTCAACTTTGGAGCTCTTACATCGTTTGCTCTAATGCATGTCGCATTGGCTTATAGATTGGTAAAAGTTGAACATAAACCTTTAAGTATAGTGATGCCTATCATTGGTTTTTGTATAACAGCGGTTGTTTGGTATGGACTTGATGTACTAGCTAAGAGTGTTGGTATTGTCTGGATAATTGTAGGGGTAATTTATCTTGCTTTTATCACTCGAGGCTTTAAGGTCAAAACGATTCTTCCTGTGGACTAGGCTACGAACTAGATATTATAAAAAGATCAGCGGGTTTGCTGAGAGGCCATAGACTTTCCACCTGGTAACGTTTGCAAGGTAGCAAGAATTTAACCGGGCTTGTTTAAGGCGCGGATGTTTCGATATGGATAGAAAGGGGAAGATTATGTGATCGTTCATGAGCTTGTTGCTTCTTTGGAAGCGCAGCTCGGAAAGCTTAAGGTTAAAAAGGCCGTCATTGGCTTGCGTTACGCCTGCGTCATATTATCCGATGACAGCTGTGGCCTGGCTGCAGTTTTAGATGAAGGCTACCGCTGCAGTGGTTATAATTGGTCTGCTCCACTAGCCGGATCTTCTGCTTTGGAGCTTGCACGAGGGTTGTTGACTGCCGACCCGATTTTGTCTTCCTTAGGTCTTGCTACGGTAAATGCCCTGCTTTCTCGCGATGCACCGCTTCAAGAAATCGAGCCAATAGAATTGTTGGGCATAAATAAAGATGACGTCGTCGGTATGGTGGGTAACATAGCTCCCTTGGCTCGACAGATAGCCGAGCGGGCGAAAAGACTTCTCATATTTGAGCGAAACCTCGCGAAACACGTCCGCGACGTTCTTCCCGATTGGGCTGCCGAGTGGGAATTGCCTCGATGCAGTGCAGTTTTCATCACGGGAACCACATTTATCAATAAAACGATAGACCACCTGCTAGAGCTTTGCAAGGGTCGCGTCGTCATCATAGGCCCTTCAACCCCGCTGTGGCCTAAATTGCTGCTTCCCTCTCGTCGATCGAGGGGTGTTGATGGACTTTTTGGCGTGAAGGTCTGCGAACCGGAGCGCGTGTTTCAAATAATTAGCGAGGGCGGAGGTACGCGATCCTTTTTGAGCAATGGGGCCACAAAGGCAGCATTGGTTTATGATAATCTGTAAGCCTTTGGAGATTTGCAGATTAAATTGTATCATAAGCTTTTTTAAGATTTTTTAAGCAAAACCCTTTTATCTCCAACCCGCCTCGTTATACCTCGGGCGTCAAAGTCCTCAAGCAGCGGAAGTATGTATTTTCTGCTGGCGTTGGTAGCATCGCGCACCGAAGCTATGGTTATTTCAGAAAGCGAACGCAATATAGTCAGTGCCTGATTTTCGACGTTTCGTGAGAGCAAAAATTCGCCACCTATTACCCTAAGTTGACCGCTTTGCCTCACGACGTCCAAAACCCGATTTAACTTTCCCTTGTCCCATTTTAACTCTTTCATTGCCTCTTCGAGGGACGGAAATTGAAAGCCCCTTTCATCGCAGTAAGCCAGCAACCTTTCTATATCCTCTAACATGCCTTCGTCAAGCTCTGGAAAAGTTCCAGAAAGCCTTGCTATTTCTCCATCCACTTCGATAACGCCATGGCTTGCGAGCAGCTTCAACAATTCCTGGGATTGTTTTTTCGTCAGGGGAAGTTTCATAAAAGATATCAAGTCTGAAGCCTTCATCCCCGCCAAATGAGGGTTCTTTTTGTGAAACTGCTCCAGCAAGCTGTGAAGATTGTCTTTTATAGCTTCGTAATACGCAGATGACATCACTAAGGGCTGATCTCCACATTCAATGAACATCACGCTTAAATCTTTTGCAATTGACTTTAACATGTCTTCCAGTTGTTGGGGAGTTTGCTGGGTTAGTGTTACGGCTTCGCTAAATTGCAACAAACCGTAACGTTCTATGATTGCTGTAATTTTTGAGGTCAAACTTGATGTACTGGCAAGTTTATTCAAAAAACCTGCGAGTTCGTTTCTGGCCTTCCTGCCCTTTGGCTTTTTATCATAGGGGAAAAGGACTTCGCCTCCTCCTATGGTACGCAAGGGAGCATGAGATCTGATTACAAAACGCTGGCCAATGAGTGCAACGACGGGCTCGCTTAACACTGCTTGCGCTAAGGCATCGTTCCCTGGGGTTATCTTTGCATCACTCAAGAGTGCGACTCTTGCCATTACCTCAGAAGTCCCTATATGAAAGTGAACCTGTTGCCAGTGTTTTAAAGGTTCAGATGCGGAGGAAAGAAGGATTAGTTTCACATCAAGACACTGCGTAGTTTTAAATAAGTTCTTCGTGCATACCACGTCGCCACGCTCAAGCTCCGTGGATTTAACGTCAGGCAAGTTTAACGCTGACCTTTGCCCTGCCAGAGCTTCACTGACAGGTTTGCCGTGCACCTGTATCGAACGTACCTTCGAGGTTTTACCCAAGGGCAATACGTCCACCGTATCGTCAACATGTATTTTTCCCTTATATACTGTTCCCGTAACAACGGTACCAAAACCTGCTATCGGAAAGCTCCTGTCAATGGGCATGAAAAAAGGGCCATCCGTATCGCGAGCCCTTAGTTTATCTACTGTGGCGTCAATGACTTCAAGCAAATGATCCAGATTCATGCCCGTTATCGCAGAAACGCAAATTATTGGCTTGTCCTCGAGGAACGTCCCTTTAACTAAATCCTTTACATCTAATTTTGCGAGTTCAAGCGTGTCCTCATCGACCAGGTCTGCCTTAGTTATGGCGACTAATCCCTCTTTAATTCCAAGCAACGATAGAATCTCAAGGTGCTCCCTTGACTGAGGCATGACTCCCTCGTCAGCGGCAACGACGAAGATGACGGCATCAATCCCGGCTGCACCAGCAACCATTTGCCTGATGAAACGCTCATGTCCCGGAACGTCTATGATGCTTATGATTCGGCCACTGGGAAGTTCAAGAGGTGCAAAACCGAGCTCAATGGTGATGCCTCGTTTTTTTTCTTCGATGAGTCTGTCGCAATCAACGCCGGAGAGGGCTTTTATAAGCGTCGTTTTCCCGTGATCTATATGGCCTGCCGTCCCGAAGACGATGGTTGTTTCCCTGGGGTCTGCCATTAAATATTCCTCCATGTTTCGGCTTTGGAAATTAAAAGGTCGTCCTCCCCAGGCCTCATCGTTCGAACGTGAAAGATTACTCTTTCTTGATCGACGTTGGCTATAACGGGAGGTTCCAGTTGTCTTAGAAAAGCCGTAAACCTCGAGGGCCCTATTTCTTCGGGTGGCGCAATGGCGACCCCAAAACCGCTTAATTCATCGTCAGGAAACGCTCCTCCGCCGACTACGTCTTTTACTTCAATAACGTCGATATTCCAGCCTTTCTCGCTAATCAATAATTCCCTCAATGAATTCGCCAGATTTTCTGCCCTCATCTTTAAGTCATTTGGATCTACCATGAGCATGGTAAGTGTGGGAATTTTTGAATGCTCTTCCCTTAAATATAGCCTTAAAGTAGCCTCAAGTGCCGCCAGGGTCATTTTGTCCACTCTTAAAGCGCGAAGCATGGGGTGTTTTTTAAGCTTTGCAATTACGTCCTTTTTTCCTACGATACCGCCGATCTGGGGTCCGCCAAGCAGTTTGTCGCCGGAAAAGGTTACGATGTCTACGCCATCTTTTATGCATTGGCCAATGGTCGGCTCTCCCTTTAGGCCATAGGTTGATAAATCCACCAAAGTGCCACTTCCAAGATCTTCCATTACCAACAATCCTCTTGAATGGGCAAGATTTGCAAGGTCTTCTCTTGCCACTTCCGAGTAAAATCCTACTATTCTGTAATTGGAAGGGTGAACTTTCAGTATTAACCTGGTTTCTTCCGTTATCGCCCTTTCGTAATCGTAAAGGTGCGTCCTATTCGTCGTACCAACTTCTACCATTTTTGCCCCTGAAAGGGCCATTATATCGGGGATCCTAAATGACTCTCCTATTTCGATTAATTCACCTCGCGAGATGATGATTTCCCCATCTGAGGCAAGCGCCGTTAGGCACATTAGGACGGCACCCGCATTGTTGTTTACCACTAGTGCCGCCTCTGCTCCCGTTAATTGGCACAAAAGCCATTCAACATGGTCGTATCTGTGTCCTCTTTTGCCCGCTTCAAGGTTATACTCGAGGTTGGTGTAGCACCTTGACGCATCGTGGACGGACGCTATTGCTTCATCGGCCAGACAGGATCTGCCCAAGTTCGTATGCACTATGACCCCTGTCGCATTAATGACGGGCCTCATGCTTTTTTTTGAGGATTTCTCCAGAGTCTTTTTGACATCGCTCATTAATCTTTCGATGTCCACTTCCTTCGCCTCGCCGCTGAGCATGCTTGCCCTAAAGTCTTCGAGCATGCTTTCGATGAGCGATTTTACGGCTTTACGCCCAATCATCGGATAGTAATCTTGCACCCATTCTAAGGACAATATTTTGTCCATGGACGGGATGTTGCGTAAATATCTGCTGACATCTTCGCTCATTTTTTAATAATCACTATCCTTTTGGCCAAAAATAAGACTCGCGCCGCACTGTATAATTTTAACTTTAAAACTATACTAAAACTATAGCCCATAGACTATTGTGCAAGATCTACCAAGGCGTTAAGCAGAACATCGCAACCGGTCTTTAAGTCTTCGTATTCAGTGTCTTCTTCTGGTGCATGGCTTATCCCCTCGATGCTTGGAACGAATATCATTCCAACGTCTGTCACTTCCGTTAGCAGTGCCGAATCGTGACCAGCTCCGCTATTCATCCTTAAGAAATTGACATTGAGTTTTTCAGCGACCCTTTGTATGACCGAAACTACTTTCTCAGACAGTTTAACAGGATCCGACTCGCCAACCAAGTTTACCGAATATTGCAGTCCCCGCTCGTCTGATATCCTTTTTACCTCTTCCTTGATCAGTTGCTCTACCCTTTGGATTCCTTCTGTTTTTATGTCGCGAATATCGATTGTGAAGGTTACCTTTCCAGGAATGACGTTGGTGACGTTTGGGAAACACCAAATTTTTCCGACGGTTGCGACTGTAGTGTCAAAGGCTTCGTGCTTTGCACAGTGTTCGACGAAGGATATTATATTGCTTGCGGCGACAAGTGCGTCTCGCCTCAAGTTCATGGGCGTGGTGCCTGCGTGATTTGCCTTTCCCGTCAACGTGACCGCAAGTTGTTTAATTCCTACTATCGCCTCAACTATGCCAAGAGGAATTGATTTGGTATATAAGACGTTGCCCTGTTCAATGTGAAGTTCAAGCAATGCTTTTACGTCACCCTTGCGAAGGACGTAATCTTCAAGCTCATCCGGGTTTAACCCAAAGTTTTTAGCAGCTTCGTAAAAAGAAAGGCCCTCATCGTTGGTTAAATTCTTAAGGTCTTCAACGGTGTACTTGCCAACTAAGGCCTTGCTTCCGATCAAACCGCCTCCGAAGGAGGCGCCCTCCTCCTCCACGAAGGCAATGAATTCGAGCGAATGTCTTATGGGAACGTTTTGTTCCTTTATTACAGTAAGTGCTTCCAATGCAGCTACGACGCCTGCTGCTCCGTCAAGTTTGCCACCGTACAGCACAGTGTCAATGTGAGAGCCACACATAATGGGAGGAGCGCCTGGATCGGAACCTTTAAGCTTGGCCCTAAAGTTACCTACCGGGTCAATCATAACTTCAAATCCCATGGATTCACAGGCTTTTGACAGAAAATCCAAAGCCTTTCTGTGCTCGGACGAAAAAGATAGCCTTGTGTAACCCTTTCCCGGTGTCGAATTAAAGCTGCTTAATGTTTCAAGGTTATGCTTGATTCTCTCAAGGTTTGTCTCAAGCACGCGTTCTCACCTCTCTAGCTTTGATTTAAATAGTCAAGAGCATACTGAACGTAAAGGACAACGCCTATCTCTAAAGCATCTTCGTCTATGTTGAAATTGGGATGATGATGGGGGTATGTAGTCTTTTTTTCCTCGTTGCCGATGCCCACCAGGGCTAAAGCTCCAGGGGCTTTCTTTAGAAATTCTGCAAAATCTTCTCCGCCCATGACCTTCTCGTATTCAATCAGGCCGTCCTTGCCCAGTATTTTCTCGACCGCTCTTTTCGCTAAAGCGGAACACTCAGGATCGTTAATGACTGGAGAGGTGGCAAATTGATAATTCAAATGAGCCTCTGCCCTATACCCCGCAGCGACGCTTTTTGCCATCCTCTCTATGGCTTGGGGCAATACATCTTTAATTTTAGGATTAAAATAACGATTTGTGCCCTCCAATTTAGCTTCCGAGGCAAGTACGTTAAACCTTGTACCCGCTACTAACTTTCCTACAGTTACGACTACGGGCTCTAGGGGAGATAACTCCCGGCTTACTATGGTTTGAAGCGCCATTACAATGTCCGAGGCCGCAACAAGAGCGTCAACACCCTCGTGAGGCGCCGAACCATGCCCTCCCTTTCCACTAACTGTGATGTCAAAGACGTCGACAGCGGCCATCCTAGGTCCCGCCTCGACCGAGATTTTGCCCATGGGCAGCCCGCTCCAAAGATGTATGGCAAATACGCTGTCAACGCCCTCCATTACTCCGTCATCTATCATCTTTAAGGCACCTTGTGCAGTTTCTTCCGCAGGTTGAAAGAACAATTTTACACTGCCCTTCAGCTCGTTTTTGATCATCGATAAAACTTTGGCCGCTCCTAAAAGCATGGCAGTATGTCCATCATGTCCACAGGCGTGCATGAGTCCATCTGTCTTCGATTTATACGGTATATCGTTTTTTTCGTAAACCTCCAGGGCATCCATATCAGCCCTCAAGGCAACGGTCTTGCCGGGTTTTTCTCCTTTTATGATGCCAACAACTCCCGTACCTCCTGCCGTTGTGTGAGGTATACCAAGTTTATCTAGCTCTTCTTTGACTCTCTTAGAAGTCCTAAATTCCTCGCCAGACCTTTCCGGATACATATGAAACTCCCTTCTAAGATCGATAACGTAGTCCTTAACATTCTTTACTAACGCTCTAACGTCCATTTTTGCGAGTGCACCTCCAACATGGTTTTAAAGTAATTTTATAGCAAGTTGACGAATATGCCTGCCAAAACAACCGAAGCTACAGTAACCGTTGTAAATCCGCCAACCAACATTTTGGGAAGCAGGGAATCCATTAAAAATTTGAATTCCTCGGGGTTTTCAGCCAAAGCCTTGGAAGCTTCCTCCGTCAGGACGTAATTAGGAGGGAAACCATACAAAGCGGTTAAAGCACAAGCAAATGCCATTTCTTTGGAATAACCTAATAACTTGCCTAAGGACATTGACAGTATCGCCATCCCGAGGACGCCTATAATTATTATCCCAAAAAGCGGACCAACCAATCTAATGATCATATCCGGCGTAGCCTCCGCCAGGCCCGCAAAAATAAAAGCCATCAAAGTTGTCATCATGAAGCCAAATGAATTGGACAGCTCCAAAGGCCTTCGTTCGATGAAGCCTATTTCGGCAGCTATAACGCCGTAAATTAAACAAATTACGAAGCGGGAAACGACCTCATTAATGGCTGTGGCTGTCATGGCTGATGCCCAGGCTACAAGCCCGAGTTTTAAAAGGTACATATAAGTTGTCCTGTACTTCGAGGGCACCTGGGGGACAATTTGTATCTTAGACGGTTTAATTATAGGATTGACACTTTCCGATGCCAGGATTTTATCGACCTTGATCTCACCGCTTCTATAGGCAGACAACAATCTCTTGCCCTCACGTTTCAGCGCGAGAGCTGTCAAAGGATACCCAAAAAAGCCCTGCGAGACGTACATTACAATGGCTAAAACGGAAAGCTCCAAAAGTCCCTTGCTCATTGCCGCTTCCTGCATCATTAAAGCCGCTACAATCCCTCCCGTGAGAGGAGGCGTGGCAATGACAACTGCATCCCATCCGAATAAATATTTGCCTAAAGTCATGGTTCCAAGTGCTATTCCAACTATACCGGCTAAAGAAACTGCTACAGTTTTCCATTGCGCTGCCAGTTCCTTGATGTTAAGCATAGTGCCCATATGGACCAGCAGCAAGTACATGGATAAAGTTGCAAGTGGTTGACCTAAACATGCCAAATCAATAAGATTTTTTGGTAAAATTGTCCAGAAACCCAATAAGAATATGACTGCTGACACGAAAACCGATGGCACAAAGGCCTTTGTCTTGACCGAAACAACATCGCCAATGTAGAGAATAAGCAAAACTGTGGCAAAGGCAGCAATAAGATCAAAGCTCATGAAAACATCCTCCCTTTAGTTTAGTTTTGAAATTTATTTGTTTATATTGTTATTTTGTATACTGTTATTATTTCATATTCTCATATGCATTATTTTATCTTATCTTTTTAACGCTCAAAAAAGCTTAAAAGCTTGGCGTATCAAGCTTTTAAGCGCATATGACAATCATTAGCAAGCATAGCGCATCGATCAGCTGATATAACATAGCACTATAATATAATATGACTTATCTTATAGTAACATATGTCATTTTCCGTAATTTTACCTAATCTGTCAATAGTTTGTTTTTTGGTATTGCTACTTGTTATACAACTTACGAATGTTTTAAACGATGCTAAAATCGAGTTAAAACAAATGCAAATTAACCAAATAAGCCGGTTCAAAAATGATTTAAGGATTGTTATTTTAACTAATTTTAAAAATTAAACAAAATGAGAGGGGATTTGGAATGCCGATAGGATCAACGGATGCGTTAATAGTTGTGGATGTCCAGGTGGATTTTTGCCCGGGCGGTAGTTTGTCAGTGCCGGGTGGTGACGAGATAGTTTCCGTTGTAAACCAACTTGTAAAATTATTTGAAAAACGGGGTGGTCTTGTTGTATTTTCGCGGGATTGGCACCCAAAAAATCATGTGAGCTTTAAAGACCAAGGAGGCCCCTGGCCGGTTCATTGCGTGCAGAATACTAAGGGTGCCGAGTTTCATCCCGAACTTTATATCCCCGATTCTGCCATCATCGTGAGCAAAGCCACGGAAGCTTCAAAGGAAGCATACTCAGCCTTTGACGACACTGAGCTGGCTGAAACCCTAAAAGAAGCCGGGGTTAAACGAATTTTCCTATGTGGCTTGGCGACTGACGTTTGCGTGAAGTCAACGGCAATCGATGCGGTAAAGTTGGGATACGAGGTTTATGTGGTCGAGGACGCTTCACGGGGCATAACAAAAGAAGGCGTCGAAAAAAGCTTAGAAGAAATGAAAAAAGCCGGCATAAATATCATCGAAAGCTCTCAAATCAAACAAGCTTAAGTTAAATTTCAACATGCTCCGATAAGCAAACGTTTAAAATCTACGTTGCAAAAACCGGCATTTGCGAGGCCCTTTTTGACAAACTAAACTACTCAAAGGGAGTGAAAAAGCATGAGGGTTGTTGACGCACGGGGGCTAGTTTGCCCGAAACCAGTTATATTGACGAAACAGGCCATAGATTCAGGCGAAAAAGAAATCGAAGTTCTCGTTGATAATGACGTTTCCTTTCAAAACGTCAAGCGGTTCCTCAAATCGCGCGGGTACAGCGTTATCGAGGATATAAAGCAAGATGACGGGACGTACGTCATTCGTGGGAAATATGAAGGGCCATCAGAAGACCCAACCGAGAGGCGCCAAACAGCATCTTTAACTTCAACGCCTTCAGCACAAAATGATAAAAAATCCATAGGAATTTTAATCCTGTCAGACACGCTTGGCAGGCCAAATGACGGATTAGGCGAGGTGCTCATGAAAAGCTTTCTGGGCGTATTGCTTGAGGAAGACGAGCCGCCCGTAGTTTTAGCGCTCATGAACGAAGGTGTGCTCCTGGCTTTGCCGGAAAATAGCGCGTGCGACATATTAAAGGACTTAGAGGAAAAGGGGACGACCATACTTGTATGTGGAACGTGCACCAATCATTTTGGGGTAACAGAAAAAGTCGCGGTGGGAACCATTTCTAATATGTTCCAAATAACGGAAGCCGTGATGGAGGTTGATAAGGCCCTGATTTACGGTTAAAGAATAGGAGTTGATAAGCAGGGATTGTGGCAAAGAGCTTTACTACAAAAACTGTTCCCACAGGGAATTTGCCACGCGAAAGCCCTTGGCTGAGAACGCGTGCTTTCCTTGAATGGTTTTTTTACAATCTTCAGGAAGCAGATGCCATACCTGAAGGAACTTCTTGTATGCCTGCCATCCCCATTTCCTTCTGAAAGCACGAGCGGATACGCCCCACATTGTCCTTAAGGCAAGCATCGCCGATTCCGCGGCTGCCTTTTCATTTGGCAAGATCTCTTCATAAACGATGGGAAATTCACCCCTAGAAATACTATCGGCATAGAGCTTGATGTCACTGGCATTGCCGTATCTGTATCCGTTTAGATAACCCCACGCGCTCGGTCCGATTCCTAAGAAGTTTCCGCCCTGCCAATAGGCAATGTTGTGCCTGCACCAGTGACGAGGCAAGGAAAAGCTAGCTATTTCATATTGAATAAATCCCCTTTTAGGCAGGTACCATTGAGCAAACCTGTATAAAGGATATCCTTCCGTTAAACCCTCAGGTGGGTTTTCGCCCCAAGGAGTGTTTTCTTCCAACGTCAGCTCGTAGATCGATAAGTGGCGAATGCCAAATTTCAGGCAGTCTTTGATCGTCCTGTGCCAGCTTCGTATCGTTTGTCCGGGAAAACCGAACATCAAATCTACGCTGGTATCGAGGCCGCTTGCGACCAGTGCAGCTATGGCGTCAGCTGCTTCATAGGCACCATGCGGACGCTTAAGCCAACTTAACTCTGCGTCATCCAAACTTTGAACCCCGAGGCTTGCGCGTGTGATCCTCCAAGAGCGCCAAAGTTTGATGTGGCCTAGACTCAAAGTGCCCGGATTTGCTTCTACGCTTGCTTCGAGCAAGGGCAAAAAATTGACGTATCGCTCAAGCGTAAGAATCAGCTGCTCCCAATGTTTTGAGCTTAAGACGGTGGGTGTGCCCCCTCCAATGTAAAGCGTCTGAGCGTGGATCTTGCCTCCGGTCAGGGAGGTCCACATTTTTAGCTCATTATCTAAAAGGTTTAAATAGCTTTCAATGTCTCCTGTTTTTGGGACCACGCTGTAAAAGGCGCAGTAAGGACATTTTTGAACGCAAAAAGGTATGTGAACGTAAAGAGAAACAGGACACGAGAGCGCCCAAGAAAAACTTTCACTTAGAGGCATTACACTGTAATTTAAATTATCCTTCCTCATCGGCTTTCAAAAAGGCTAAAAATGCCTCCTGAGGAACTTGGACCTTGCCTATCATTTTCATCTTTTCCTTGCCCTCTTTTTGTTTTTCAAGTAATTTGCGTTTTCGCGTCACGTCACCACCATAACATTTAGCGATGACGTTTTTGCGCAAGGGCTTTACGTTTTCTCTCGCTATCACGCGGCTTCCTATGGAGGCCTGTATGGCGACTTCAAAAAGCTGCCTGGGTATGAGTTCTTTAAGTTTTTTTATGACGCTTAAAGCGCGCTTGTAAGCATCGTCCTTATGGCAAATAAAAGAAAAGGCATCGACCGGTTCTCCGTGGATGAGCACATCCACCTTTACCAGATCCGATTTTCTGTAACCTACATGCTCGTAGTCAATGGAAGCATACCCTCTTGTCAAAGATTTCAAGCGGTCGTGAAAATCGACGATGAATTCCGCCAAGGGAAGGTCGTACACTAGCCTTACCCTTTCCGTGGTAATGTAATCCAGCGAGACATACTCACCGCGTCTGTCTTGACAAAGTTTCATCGCCTTTCCTACGTAATCGGCAGGCAGAAAGATCGTCAGCCTTATGTAAGGCTCCCTTATTTCTTCTATTTTTCCGGGATCGGGGAAGTCAGACGGCTTGTGTGCTTCGATAACGCTTCCGTCACTTAATACAATCTCGTAGGCGACATTCGGTGCTGTGGCAACCAGATCGATTTCGAACTCCCTACGGAGTCGCTCAACGGTTATGTCCATGTGTAGCAATCCCAAAAAGCCGCACCTGAAGCCAAAGCCGAGCGCCTCGGAGGTCTCTGGCTCAAAGACCAACGATGAATCATTCAGCTGTAATTTCTCTATAGCTTCACGTAGGTGAGGGAAATCGTCCCTATCGATGGGAAAAAGCCCGCAAAACACGACGGGCTTGATGCGCTTATAACCCGGCAAAGGCTTATCTGCCGGAGAGATAGCGTCTGTTATGGTGTCGCCGGCGCGGGCCTCCCAAATGGCCTTCACGTTTGCGATTACATAACCAACCTCTCCTGCTTTTAGTTCATTTGCCGCGGACATAGAGGGTGTAAAAAAGCCCACTTCCTCCACTTCGTATTCCCTCTCGGTCGCCATAAAAAGTATGAGTTGCCCCTTTTTAATGCGCCCATTTACCAGCCTGACATAAGATATTACTCCCCTATAGTTGTCGTAGACCGAGTCGAAAATGAGGGCCTGCAATTTAGCATTTGGGTCGCCCGAAGGAGGTGGAATGCGATTTACTATTGCCTCTAACACTTCGATTATCCCTATGCCTTCCTTGGCGCTTGCTAATATGGCTTGCGATGAGTCCAGCCCTATTACTTCTTCGATCTGGCGTAAAACTTCTTCAGGACGTGCGCCCGGCAGATCTATTTTGTTTATCACGGGGATGATCTCCAATCCCTGCTCCACTGCCAGGTATGCATTGGCCAAGGTTTGAGCCTCCACGCCCTGTGCGGCATCTACCACTAAAAGCGCGCCTTCGCACGCTGCAAGGGACCTGGATACCTCGTAACTGAAATCTACATGCCCCGGAGTATCTATCAGGTTTAACACATATTCGTTCCCGTCTTTGGCCTTATACTTCATCCTGACGGGCACGAGCTTGATCGTAATGCCTCTTTCTCGCTCGAGGTCCATTGTATCCAGAAACTGCTGTCGCATTTTTCTAGATTCTATGGTATTGGTATGCTCAAGCAATCTGTCAGCAAGCGTAGATTTGCCGTGATCGACATGAGCGATTATGCAAAAGTTTCTGATGTTGTTCATCCATTAACCACCCCATACACTTATGATACGTCATTTGACGCATCGAGAAACTTTGTATAGTCTATCAAAGCCAACATAGATTTGTAAGTAAATTATATATTTTGGGAGGCAAAAGAAATGAAAAACAAACCCCCAAAGGCGCTGCTCCTTTTTTCAGGCGGACTCGATTCGCTGCTTGCCGGAGAAATTTTGCGCAGAAACAATGTACAAGTCACATGCTTGACCTTTACAACTCCATTTTTTTCCGCTGAAAAGTCCGTTTCAGCAGCACGCCTTTATAATTTCCCACTAATTATAGCACCACTTCCCGAGAAAGCATACATTAACATACTTATCAACCCCCCGCATGGCTTCGGGAAACACATGAATCCCTGCATAGATTGTCACGCTTTAATGTTAAAGGTGGCAGGTCAGATGATGGAAGAAAGAGGATATGATTTTTTGGCTACCGG
>JAAYTM010000077.1 GCA_012518015.1 Synergistaceae bacterium | reverse complement strand
GGAGCTGCTTGAGCACATTCTAATATAATATCCAGTTTTTCTGGCTCAATTTTTTTGTCCTTCTGAAACTTTCTTATACTTCTTCTGCCCAAAATAACTTGTATAGCACGATCCTCTCGCAAGGACATACTCAACACCTCCGTTGATGGATTTTAAAAGCATCAAGGGACAAAATCCTGCTAACGCAAAGGAATTAAAGATGCTTTTTCTCGAGTTGTATTTAACCACTGATTAGCCAATTCATCCCTGTTTTTCAAGATAGTTTCGTCGATCAATTCCTTCAGCTCGCCAGAAACAAACTTGGGCAACACTACGCCAAAATGTTCCCATGCCAGAACCGTTCTAAGAGACGACAAAGAGGAATCTTCATCTAGATAGTTTTGAACGGTCGGACTATCAATCACAGCAGCGCAGATTTCGCCCTTTTTCAAGGCCACTAGGAGATCGTGCGAGCCGGGATACGGCACAATTGTTGCCCTAGTTAGCCTCGCTTTTGCCACTGCCTCATTCGTTGAGCCCTTCTGAGCGCCAACCTTCTTGTCAGCAAGATCTTTCAATGAATTAAATCCGTCTTGTTTTCTAAAGAGAACCTTTAGCCCAATCGATGCATAGGTAGCAGAAAACGTCACATTTTCAGCTCGGGCTGGAAGTTTAGTTATACCTGAAATTACAGTATCGAACTGACTCCAATCCCCTGAAAGCCACGTGCCAGATAGAGTGCCTTTTTCACCGTTACCCCAGATAATTGGAACGATCTCCATCCTTACTCCCAAAGCATTTGCTATTTCTCTGCCTAAGTCTATGTCCAACCCTTGAGCCTTACCGTCCCTCCAAAAGTGAAAACGTCCCAGGTCCACGTTCTCCACACCTATTCGCAGGATTCCTCTTTGCTTCAGCAAAGATGAGGAAAGCTCGCCAGTACTTAACTTGAACTCAAATAGCGCCTTTTCCATGACCTGGGCTGAAGAAAGCACTAATTTCATCCTTTCAGCCATCACTTCCGAAGATGTCGCTTCATCATACAATAGGGCGTTGATTTCATCGAGCCTTTCGTTTTGATGTTCGACTTTCTCAGTTATACGCACAATGAGATTGGTCATTTCTACACTTGACTCGGCCTGAGTTTGGAACGTTTCTGACGTTAACTCTATTTCTTTAATCAAATCTCTTACTATGAATAAAACCTTTTTTATGCTTTCGCTCATAACTCCGGCCTTAGCATTGGCCTCTTTCACCCTCTCGCTTGCAAGGTTAATGCTTTCTACGCCCTCTTCGGCCAGAGCCTTAATATTGTTCGCTAAATTTTCTATATTAGAAGCCGCTCGGGAGGACTCTTCAGCCAGATTTCGCACTTCTTCGGCGACAACTGCGAAACCTCGCCCATGCTCTCCTGCCCTTGCTGCTTCTATGGCGGCGTTTAGGGCAAGTAAATTGGTCTGCGCCGCTATGCCCTTTATACTACCAACTATTTCTACTATATCTCTTGAGACCTTCTGCATCTGACCGATTGCTTCAGAAACCTGCTTAGTTGCCTCATCTACAGCCGCTATGCCTTCGGTCGTTTCCTTGACTAATCTCACATCCTCTTCGGCTTCTGACTCTACAAATCTGCCCTGCGTTGCGACGTTTTCTATTGTAGACGATGATTCCTGAACCCCCGCCGAAAAAGTTTGGACTCTCATGCTTGTCTCGGAAGCCAATGAGCTGATCTCGTCAGCCGCCTTAGCGATCTCCGAAGCAAAGGCTGCTACACTTTGCATTGTATCGCTGCTAAATTTGGCAGACTCTACCACCTCCTCCGTGGCTATTCCGATCTTACTAGCAAATATACGAATACCCAAGATAGTCTTAACCATTTTATTCAAACCATCGCTAACTTGGGATAAAAAGACTTCTTTTATGATATCCGCTCTCAAAGTTAAATCTTTAGCGCCAAGTCGTTTAGTCAGATCCAAAAACACCTTAACTATTTTTATTTCATCACGCCTTCTTAGCTTGAGTCCTACCAACAAAATGGCAGATGCTATGACAAACACCGCAGCCGGCCATAAAATAGCCTTGCCACTTGCACCAAAGGATGATGAAAGCCAAAGACCTATTATCCAAGATGCAACGTAGATGCCAAATATTGCCCAACCAAAATTGACGTCTCTTTTCATAATACGCCTCCTCTAACCTTGTTTGAAATCGCGTCCAGACAGGATCGCAAAAGGGGCATGAATTCGGGCAATAAAGGCACTGACTCTCCGCTCAAATTGACAGCGGCAATTCTTTTGTCACGCGGAAAGAATACATTTACGTCTATGCCAATTGATTTCATTGACGCTTTGACATTTTCGGCTATATCCTCGTCGACCATATTTACAACTGTCAACATTGGACGACCTACCTCAATTGCAAGCTCATTCATAAATTTAGCCATTTCCATAGATTCATGAGAAGGTTCCAACACTACCAAAAATATGTCTGCGTGATGCCAT
>JAAYTM010000076.1 GCA_012518015.1 Synergistaceae bacterium | reverse complement strand
TGCTTGCATCCGGCGCGGTGGTATTTGCTGCCAGTTTTGGTTATGTAGACTATGATCTCTTTAGTTTGAAGTTTCACTTCGCTCAGTTTTTCTTTGTTCCGAAGGTCTTCTTGGGCTTCTCTTGCATGTCTTTGTGCGCTTGATAAGTGGTTCTCATGTTCAGCGTTTGGCAAAAAAGTAGTGACAAGATCAAAACCTTTAAGCAATAACAGCTCGTTAAAATGTTTGCAGTCATTGAATTGAAAGATCTCTCCGTCCACAACACGGGTTATGAGCGCAATTTGTGTGCCCTCGGGGATTGTTTGCATGCCTGCAGAAGAAGCTTTAGGCATTAAAGCAAAGGCAATAGAAATCAGAAGGCAAATAACTATCGGAACCCACTTAAGTGTTTGCTCGGACTTATTCATTTGGTATTTACCTCTTTACACTGTTTTTATATTGCTTAAATTATATCATACATGAATATTTAAGCATTACTGTTATACTATCTACGGGTATTGCCATCCAAGTCAGGGAGATATAATAGGTCATCGTACAGAACAGATTTCGGGGCATTTTCGCGCACATTACGCGCACATTATTCGCCAGTATTTTATCTGCCTCCCTTGCGTCAATTCTCAATAGCAGCAATAAAGTATTGAATCGCCAGAAATCAAATATAAATATCTTGAACGATTAACCGGCTACAAGAACCCACACCAGTGAAATAGATGGCACTTGTTACGGGAAAAACCGCATGCTAATATAATATTTAGATCTAAAGATTTTAAATCTTGAGTTATACATGTGAAAATAATAAATTATTTTTGAGTTTTTTGCTTAAGGCGGAGTAATGCTTTCTAAAGCGTTACATGAAGCACTTAATTTGAGCCAACATTCTTTAAAAAGGGGGGTTGCTCAAAATGAATGCGATAGGGATTGTTTGCAGTCCGCGCAAGCACGGAAATTCTGATGTGCTCGTCAGGGAAATACTGAAATTTACCGGCAGCGAGAATTTTGAGGTATTTTATCCCAATGAAATGAACATTCGAGGATGTCAGGCATGCTATTCCTGCAAGGAACAGGGCATATGTATCGTGAAAGACGATATGCAAGAAATTTATAATGGAATTCAAAAATCCGACGTCGTCGTCTTTGGAACGCCCATATACATGGCGGGCGTGGCTGCTCAATTTAAATTAGTATTAGACAGGCTCTTTGCGTTTTTAGGACCTGCACCGAAATTTGAAAGTCGCCTTCCTAAAGGAAAAAAGGCTGCTCTTGTGGTATCTCAAGGCTATGAAAATGTCAAAGAATATGAGACACATATAAATCAGATGAAAGAAGCGCTACTTTCCCTTGGATTCGATGGAGTAGAGGTCTTGCAGGCTCCGGGTCTTAACGAACTTGGCGAAGCCGCAAGACACGATGATTTAATGCAAGAAGCAAGGAAAATCGGACAAGCCCTCGGTCAAGCATAAAATAAAACTAGGACATTTCAGTTTGTCTTTAAAAAATAACCAACTTGACATTGACCATAAAAGCTGACCGTGATAACATCTATTTGTCCAAGCGAGGCAAGAAGTTCTTGCTAATAATAACGAAGATGTGTTATATTCTTTCTCGATGGGCCGGTAGCTCAGCTGGTTAGAGCACACGCCTGATAAGCGTGAGGTCGGTGGTTCGAATCCACTCCGGCCCACCATTTTTTAGGACACATGCTTCGGGGATGTAGCTCAGTGGGAGAGCGCCTGCCTTGCAAGCAGGAGGTCGGCGGTTCGAATCCGCTCATCTCCACCATGAACATAACTAAAACGGGCTGTGACCAGCCCGTTTTTTATTACAAGTCACTTAGTAATTGCACTTTTTAGGGTAAGTCCATCATTTATAGAGATGAAATGTACTCATATAGCCGCTGCCAATCATCTGTCTCAAGCTCCTCCGCGCGGACGGTGGGCGATAGCCCCATCTCCTCTAAAAGTTTCAAAGCTTGATCTTTTTCTTTAAAGAACTCATAAACGCATGCCAGGTTATTTATGAGCGTCCTGCGCCTTCTGGCAAAGGCAACTCGAAGCAACCTCCTCCAGGAGGAATCTGAGGCCAATTTGAGATTTTTGTCCAATGTTATTTGGACAATCGCCGATTCCACCCTTGGAACAGGCCAAAAAACCTGAGGCGGCACCTTTTTTACGATTTGGGCTTGTCCCATCCTTTCTATGGTAATCCCAAGGGGAGAGCGATCTTTAGTTCTTGGCTTTGCACACAATCTATAGGCCAGATCTAATTGAAGCATCAAAAGCAGCTGCGTTGTCCCCAAGGGGACCAGACCTTCAAATATTTGCCATATCAGGGGGGTAGTAATATTGTAAGGTATGTTAGCCAGAACTTTCGTTGGGGTAGGTTGAAGTTCTTTTAGGTTAACCGCTAACACATCCCCCCAAATCAAAGCCATTCGAGACTTGCATTCACTTATCAAGGGTTCAAGAAAAGGGGCGAGGGTTTTATCTATCTCTATGACGTGTAAATATTTACATGGGCTTTTAAGTATCTCTTTAGTTAACATGCCCTTACCGGGTCCTACTTCTAAGATGACGTCGCTATCGCCAATCTCGGCAAAATCGACCATCCAGCGAGCAATGTTAGGATCTATCAAGAAATTTTGCCCTAGCGACTTTTTGGCGTAGTGTTTTGTGCCCTTTTTTAAAACTCTTTGCGAATTGTCTTTCATCTTCCTAAAACTTCACCTTCTTGTTCAATACAACTAACCATTATCCTTGTCCTTGAACTTCTCATTGACCAAACTGCCCAAAGACCTTTGAAATATAATATAATATTGTACGCGTGGATAGCGAAAATAAAAAAGCGGGGAAACCCCCGCCTTTTTTACAATGGTCGGGACGAGAGGACTTGAACCTCCGACCCCCTGCGCCCCATGCAGGTGCGCTGGCCATGCTGCGCTACGTCCCGATGCAAGACATATTTTAACCTGCAACATGGACGGGGTCAAGCAAATTCGTGATATTATCTTAATGGCATCTTCGTGGAGGATAATGGCGGCGTTTCTTTTTGGCTTTTGGCATGCAAAATCTAGTCATGGACCTGTAAATTGTAGATTGGCATTTGTGGTATAATCTTAAAATGATATTAAATTAGACGTGGGAGGGAATATAAGTGCCCGTGAATAAACACCCTAAAAAAGCTTCAGAAATACTTAAAGAACGCGGTATAAATGGTAAGGTCATTGCTGTGAAGATAGACGGTAAACTGTGTGATCTCGATATGAAAGTAGATGAAGATGCAGCTATTGAACCCATTGAAATAGACAGCCCGGAAGGCATCGAGATACTAAGGCATTCCACATCGCACTTAATGGCTCAAGCTGTATACAGACTATATCCTGGGACCAAATATGGAGTTGGACCAGCCATCGAGAATGGCTTTTACTACGACATGGATGTCCCGACGACTTTAACCGAGGAAGATTTGCCCAAAATAGAAGACGAGATGAAAAAAATCGTAGCCGAAGCAATTCCCTTTGAAAGGCTTGTTATGAGCAAAGAGGAAGCGATGCGTTTGTTCAAAGAGCGCAAGGATACATACAAACTTGAGCTACTTGATGCCATAGAAGATGATCAAGTTACCCTATACAAAGTTGGGGAGTTTATAGACCTATGTAGAGGTCCCCATGTGCCCAACACATCTTACATAAAGCACTTCAAGCTTTTGTCGTTAGCTGGGGCTTACTGGCGCGGAGATGAGAGAAATCCAATGCTTACCCGCATATACGGCACAGCCTTCCCTACGGAAGAAGAGCTTTCAGCTTACTTAAACAAAATAGAGGAAGCCAAGCGCAGGGATCATCGCCGCATAGGCAGAGAATTAGATCTTTTTAGTTTGCAAAGCGAAGCGCCCGGATTTCCCTTTTTCCATGCCAAAGGTGTCACCATCTTAAATGTCCTTGTGGATTTCTGGAGAAAGGTACATATCCAAAGGGGATATCAGGAAATAATGACGCCATTGATATTGGATCAGGACTTATGGATACGCTCGGGACACTGGGACCACTACAGGGAGAACATGTATTTTACCGAAATAGACGGCAAGCCCTTTGCCATAAAGCCCATGAACTGCCCTGGAGGAATCTTGGTGTATCAAACCCAGCTTAGAAGCTATCGCGATTTGCCCTTGAAGTTGGCGGAGCTGGGCATAGTACATCGACACGAAAGATCGGGCGTCCTTCACGGCCTCATGCGCGTGCGCTGTTTCACACAGGATGACGCTCACATATTTACAACAAGAGAACAAATAAAAGACGAAATAATCGACATCATGGACATGGTTCAATACATATACGGCGTCTTTGGCTTTCCTTACCGCATAGAGTTATCGACTAGGCCGGAAAACGCGATGGGAGAAAGAGCCCTTTGGGACGAGGCTGAGCAGGGCTTGCAGGAGGCCCTCGAAGACCAGGGGGTAGAATACAAATTAAATCCCGGCGATGGCGCCTTCTATGGTCCTAAAATTGATTTTCACCTGGAAGATCGCATTGGGCGAAACTGGCAGTGCGGCACAATTCAGCTGGATTTCCAGATGCCGGAAAAATTCGATATCACTTACATAGGACCTGACGGCGAACCTCACAGGCCGGTCATGATACACAGGACCATACTGGGCAGCTTGGAAAGATTTTTGGGCATCTTGATCGAGCAATACGCCGGAGCTTTTCCATACTGGCTTGCACCCGTTCAAGTGAAGATATTGCCCGTATCGGATGAGTACTTTTCTTACACAAAAAATATAGCTTCTGTCTTGCAGAAAAAAGATATCCGAGTAGAGATAGACACTAAAGAAGGAACTTTGGGTAAAAAAATTCGGGACGCTCAATTACAGAAAGTCCCTTACATGCTCATCATAGGC
>JAAYTM010000075.1 GCA_012518015.1 Synergistaceae bacterium | reverse complement strand
GCAATAGTGGGCATGTCAAGCGTCATCGTTCATCACTCATCGCTTATCCTTACTTGCCCTTCCGCTTCTTTTAAGGCTTTCTGTAAGCGCTTTTCTAAAGAAGCCATATTATAAGCCAAATGTAATGACGTTAGCAACAACCTCTCCTCTCGGCTAATGCGATGAGGTGTATGTGAAAATGCTTCTTTGAGCATTTCAATGACCCTTTCGGTCGTTTTTTCGTCCAGGCTGGTTTTAACTGGGTACCGCCTGCCTCCTAACGTCACTTCAATGGTTCTTAGCGAACTCTTTCTTTCCTCGCTCATGGATATCACGCCTGCTTTTCGTCGTTATTACGCTTGTTTTCTTCTGCAACTCCTAGGAAGGCTGACAATTTTTGGTGCAACTTGGATATTTTTTCTTCGTATTCCGATCTTTCTTTTTTAAGTCTCATTAATTCCCGCTCAATGGTTTCGATTTGACGTTGGTTGTCTTTTTTTAGTCTGATGATCTCCAGGTCCTTTTCTTGGAGTTGTCCTCTCATTATTTCAAGCTGTTTGGTAAGTTTTTCGTTTTCCTCCCTGATGTCAGAAAACTTCCCGCATAAGTTGTCGATCAACTGTTCCATTTTTTCCAGTGCTTGCACGTCCTTCACCTTCCCTATCTTAGTTTTAACCCCTTGGACACTATTTGGGCACGAAGCTCGTTGTGAAGTTCATCGACTTCATCGTCACTTAGCGTCCTGTCCGGATGTCTGTACTCGAGGGTAAAGGAAAGGCTTCTGTGCCCTTCAGGGATGTTTTTACCCTTGTAAATGTCAAACAACCTGACAGAGGACACCAAAGCTGGAGAAAGTTGCCGAATTAGCTTGCTTATCTCGTTGACTGTCATGTCCTCGGGAGCTATCAAGGAGATATCCCTGTAAACGGCGGGATATCGATGAACTTCTCCAAATTTCGGAGCTTGTGGCTTTAAAAAAGGATCGAAGGCTACTTCAAAGACGTAAAGCGATGCTGGAAGTTCTAAGCGTCTTTCGATTGATGGTTTTATTTTTGTTATGTAGCCTATTTTTTGTCCATCGAATATCACATCGGCGGTTTGTCCTTCGTTGCCAAAGGGTTCTTTTCCAGGAAGTATGTCAAAATGCAACCTGAATGCCTTAGCCAGGGCCACGAGGTCGCCTTTTATCGTGAAAAAGTCGTCTTTATCGATGACGCCGTAGGGAGATCTGTCATCTTTGCCCAAAAAAATTGCCCCGGCTATGTGTTTTTCCTCTCGCAAGTTTGTGCCCTCTTTTAAAAATACGTTGCCTATCTCAAAAATCCGTATGGGGAAACGCCAACCCTTTCTCAAGTTATCGCATATGGCGTAAGCCAATCCTGGCAGTAAAAAGGTTCTCATGACGGATTGCTCAACGCTCAAGGGGTTCGCCAGGGGAAAAGGCATTGCCCTCAAATCAGAAGGAGGAAGCATCAAGTCCTTAGTGAATTTTGGTGAGATGAAGCTATAATTTAATATCTCGACGTAGCCGCGGCCCATCAAGATTTCTCTCAATTTTCTCTCAGCGCGAGACTCCATGCCTATGGTAGCCGAATCGTGAATCTTACCCGGCAGGCGAGGAGGCAATTCGTCATAACCCTTCAATCTGGCTACTTCTTCTATTAAATCTTCCTCTATTTCCACGTCCATCCTAAAACTTGGAACTTTAAAAATGATGCGCTCTTCAGACGACGCGTGGACCTCAAATCCTAAAGGCAAAAGAATTTTCGGGGTTTCAGCCAGATCTTCGTCTCCCAGGTAGGTCTTTAATTTCTTGGAAGTCAAAGGCACCAATCTTTCGCCGGGATTGGCGTCTCCTTCCAAAATTACAGAAGTGTAAACTTTTCCGCATCCCCATTTATTCATTAAATCCAGGGCATAG
>JAAYTM010000074.1 GCA_012518015.1 Synergistaceae bacterium | reverse complement strand
GTTCGAGTCCCGTCAGCCCCGCCAGTTAATGAGGTGGCGAGAGGCGAGATAGCTCAGTAGGTAGAGCAGCGGACTGAAAATCCGCGTGTCCCCAGTTCGATTCTGGGTCTCGCCACCATTAAAGAGTTAGAAATTGCGGAAGTAGCTCAGCGGTAGAGCATCACCTTGCCAAGGTGGGGGTCGCGGGTTCAAATCCCGTCTTCCGCTCCAGAGATTTCGGCGGCATAGCCAAGTGGTAAGGCAGGGGACTGCAAATCCCTTATTCCCCGGTTCGAATCCGGGTGCCGCCTCCAGATATAAACCTTACTCCGGCGTAGCTCAACCGGCAGAGCGGGTGGCTGTTAACCACTAGGTTGCAGGTTCGAGTCCTGCCGCCGGAGCCATTTTTTATCTCAAATAAAGTGTCTGCCATAAAGAAGCGGTCATGTCAGGTGGCTTGCGTATTCCAAAATAAAAATTAAAACCTCGTGAAACAAAAACACGAGGTTTTAATTTTTTACGACCCTTAAAAGCATCGGAAACGCCGGTTATATAAAAGCCTATGACATGGACGTTGCTTCAAAGATTTTGTTACAATGAGTTGTAAGTCCAAGATGAGGAGGTGGGGTAATGAAAAAAGGATTAGTGGGCCTTACTTTAATACTGGTGCTTTTATGTGTTTTGGGCGCTACCTCCGCTGATGCCACGACGGTCAAAATGTCTTATAACGGGCCAGCCGATGAAGTGAACAACGCAGTACATTATTATGCGGTGAACTTCAAAAAAATGGTGGAAGAAGGCACTAAGGGAAAAATTCACATCCAGCTCTATCCTGATAGTCAGCTTGGCAACGAAGAGGAACGCATGGAACTTTTAATGAAAAGCGGACTCAACCAGCCGATCATCAACGTCGCTTCCTATGCTGGAATGGCTCCTGTTCTCCCCGAACTTTACGCCGCATCGATACCTTTTATGTTCGATAGTTACGAGGCAGCGCACATATTTTTCGATACTGGCAGCTATTGGACCAAACTTAAAGATGAATTCAAGAAACGAACTGGAGCAGTCTTACTTGAAGCGGTTGAGGAGGGAGGATTCCTTGCCTTTACAAATTCTAAACGTGAAATAAGGCATCCAAAGGATTTTAAAGGGCTGAAATTTAGGGCCATGGATGAAGGGCAAGTAACACTCTACAAAGCCTTTGGGGCCAGCGGCATTCCTATTCCATGGACGGAGCTTTACATGGCACTTAAGACAGGTGTGGTGGACGGACAGATGAACCCTGCTACCTATATCATCATCGGAAGTCTTTATGAAGTTCAAAAATATATGACGTTAGCTAATATCCAATATTCCGATCAATTTTTGGTGATAAATGGCGATTTATTTGACGAATTCCCTGAGGAAGACAGAGAAGTTATCGTTAAAGCGGCTTATCAGGCAAATGTTGCCACTCGCCAAATGGTCGAAGCTCAAGATGCAGAGCAGATCAAGTTTTTGGAGGGCAAGGGCATGCAGGCTTATACGCCTAATGCCCAGGAGATGAACGCCTTCAGGGAAATTGGACAGTCAGCTTACGTTGAGTGGCTAAAATCAAAAGTGGGAAAAGATTGGCTCGACATGGCATTGAATGATGCCAAAATTGCTAATGAAAAGGCCAAGTAACGATGCCAAAAGGTTTTTGCGATAAGGTGGTATATGAGATAGAGCGAGGATGTGCCCTTATATCGTGCTCGTTCTTATCTTTGAACATATGCGACATATTGATTGGCGTTTTTTCGAGGTACTTTTTTCACACTTCATTTATATGGACAGAGGAATTGGCCCGTTATTCTTTGATATGGATGGTAATGGTGGGGGCTAGCTGCGCCCACGTCAGGGGCGACATGATGGCCATTGATTTCGTAATGCCAAAGTTCCCCCCTTTTTTGCAGCGATTGTGCAGTATGTTGAGAGCTATCATAGGCATCGTGGTTTTAGGACTAATGATTTACCTGGGAACGGTAAATGCTTTGGGGAATTGGAAAGTGCGGACTATGGGCATGGGAATTCCCAAGACGATTCCGCTTCTTTCGCTTCCCGTGGGATTAGGCGTTTTGTTCATTGAATTTGTTCTTTATCGAGATAAGAGGGGAATTGAACAATGAGCCTTTTGATACTGTTGCTCTTGTTTTTTGGGTTGATGATCATAGGGCTTCCCCTCTATCTTGCGCTTCTTTCCGTTGCCTTTCTGGGCGTTATGGTGCTGGGCGACATTTCCCTTCTTAGAGCAGTAAGTCAGCAGTTTTTTGGTGGCATGGATTCTTTTACTTTAATGGCCATCCCATTTTTTGTATTGACTGGGTCGTTAATGAACATGTCCGGATTAACCGACAGGCTTATTATTTTTTCCAAGCTTTTAGTAGGTTCAATACGTGGAGGATTGGGATATGTCAACATTGTCGGGGGTATAATATTAGCCGGGGTTAACGGTTCAGCTGCGGCCGATGCTTCGGCCCTTTCGTCGATTCTTATCCCGGCGATGAAAAAGGAAGGATACAACCCAGGATATGCAGCGGGCTTAACGGCCGCGAGTTCCTTGATAGGCCCCATAATACCTCCTTCAATATTTATGATCATCTATGCTTCCATGACCAACACCTCGATCGGAGGATTATTCGCGGCGGGAATAATACCTGGACTAGTTCTTGGTTTAGCCTATGCAGTGATGAATTATTTCTATGCCGCGATATATAGGGCTCCTGTTTCTAGCAGCGAGGAAAGGTTAAAAATAAAGGAGACGTTGATATATTCAATACCGGCCTTGATAGCGCCTATGATCATAATCGGGGGAATTGTAACTGGCGTGGTGACTCCCACCGAGTCAGGGGCTTTGGCTGTTGCCTATTGCCTGTTGATTGGGTTATTTTATACAAAAAAGCTTGACAAAAGGGGAATTTTCGCTGCCTTGTACGAGACTGTCCGTACAACCAGTTCAATTTTTCTCATCATGGGTGCTGCTCAGGCGGTTGGGTGGCTGTTAAAATGGGAGAGGATACCACAACGTTTCGCCGAATTGTTGGCAGGAGCGGGCCTTGTGTCCAGTCCTGTTTTGCTCATGTTGACCTTTACCGGGATAATATTTATCGTTGGATGCTTCATGGAAGAAGTGGCGACTTTGACGTTGCTCACCCCCATTTTTTATCCGCTGGCAGTGCAGGCTGGCATTGATCCGCTTCATTTTGGAATTGTTATGACGTTGAACGTAACCATTGCTTTGGTTACACCCCCAATGGGTGCGTGTAATTACATAGTATCAGCGGTCGGTAAAGTGCCCTTAGGGGAAGTTTTAAAGTTCGTATGGCCTTTCATAGCGGTGTCCCTCGTGGTAGTTGTAATAATAATTTTATGTCCCTTCGTTGTAACTTTTGTACCTCGCGTTTTGGGGCTGTAAAGAACAGTTCCGCTAGCGGTGGACATATTTTAGGTCAACAGGAAAAGCTGTGGTACCTTCCTCGTTGTGTCTGTTATGATGATAAAAACAGGTTCGTATTTATGTCTCAGATCGGAGTTGAATGGACTATCAAGAAAATGAAAAAGGTGACAATTTACACTGATGGAGCATGTTTGGGCAATCCCGGTCCGGGAGGATATGGCGTCGTGTTGCTTTACAACGGCCACAGAAAGGAGATATCGGGTGGCTTTAGGCTCACGACCAACAACAGGATGGAGATATACGCGGCTATAGCGGGATTAAGCGCGCTGAATTGCAGTTGCGAAGTGATTCTTTATACGGATTCAAGGTACCTTGCCGATGCCATGAACAAAGGGTGGGTAAAGCGATGGAAGGCAAAAGGTTGGATGCGTAATAAAAAGGAAAAGGCATTGAACGTGGATTTGTGGGAAAAATTGCTGGAGTTGTGCGATAGGCACGTAGTTAAGTTTGTATGGATTCGGGGTCACGATGGCAATCCGGAAAACGAACGTTGTGATGAACTTTCGACGTTAGCGGCAAGACAAAAAGATTTGCCCATAGATGAAGGCTATGAAAGAACATTGAATTTTCATGAATAAACTTATTTACTTATAAAGCAGCAAAGTGCGGGTATGAGATTTTGCGCTGATAACAGGCTCGAATTGCTTTTATTTCCAGTTTCATTGAAACTTAGGCAAGTTGTACATCGCTTGATGTGGTATTATGTGTTGCCTTTCAAGCAAGTTTGTTTGCTTGACTATGGGGCTAAGAGTAGTAAGATATTTTATAGAAAATTAAATATATCGCCAGGGGGTGCTCCGATAAGAATCGGGGCTGAGAAAATACTCCTAGAACTTGATCCAGGTAATGCTGGCGGAGGAATTGGCGAGCCAAAGAAGTTTAAATAGAAATTAAAGTTGCTGGTTGAAACTTTGATGCCGCCAAAAGGGCGGTTTTTTTATTGCCTCGACTCTCGCTGTTTCCCCGCCGAAATTTCACAAAATTCTTAAGGGGGTTGCGCGGTAATGAAGTTGGACGAATTAATAATAACCAAAGCTATAGTTGATAGGTATTTCAGAAAGCTGACGGAACATCTTGATCTAGATGTGGCCGTCGTAGGCGGAGGGCCATCGGGTTTGGTTGCTGCTTATAAATTGGCCAAAGCCGGCAAAAAGGTAGTCATTTACGAGCGCAGACTCAGCGTAGGAGGTGGTATGTGGGGAGGCGGAATGCTTTTTAACGAAATAGTTATACAAGAAGAGGCAAAACAAATTTTGGACGAGCTCGAGGTGAGGGCTTTTCCCTATGAAGTGGAGGGTTATTACACCGCTGATTCCGTAGAAGCGGTGAGCACTATCACCAGTAAAACCGTCAAAGCAGGAGCGGTGATATTTAACGGGATTAGCGTGGAGGACGTTGTAGTCCACGACGAAGGTCGCATACAAGGGCTTGTAGTAAATTGGACGGCCATTGAAATGTCAGGGCTCCACGTCGACCCTTTATCGGTTCGTTGTAAGTATGTTATAGACGCTACCGGGCATGATGCGGAGGTTGTTAAAGTTGTGGCTCGCAAAATGCCCGGAAAATTGCTGACTGCCACCGGTAATGTGGAGGGAGAAAAATTTATGTCAGCGGACAAGGCCGAAAAATTGACCATAGAAAACACTCGCGAAGTTTTCCCCGGACTTTATGTAGCTGGGATGGCGGCTAACGCTACATTTGGGGGCCCGAGAATGGGGCCAATCTTCGGGGGGATGCTTCTTTCAGGTGTGAAAGTAGCAAGAGATATTGTGGAAAGGCTGTGAGTCGAAAAAATACTAACCGCTAAATTTGGGGCAAGTCCAAGGTGCATTTGGAGCTTGCCCTTGAATTTTTTTGCTATTAGCATGATCAACCAATTGGCAGAATTGTCATGTTGTGGTAAATTTAAATTAATAAAAGATTGCATTGGAGGTGTCAAAGATGTTGGATATCGACCAATTGCTTTCGGTGGGAACGGAAAGGGTTGTTAAAAAGACCGTAACCGTAGAGGATACCGTGGGGAACTCTTCGCTTTACCTCGAACAATTTTTATCGACTTCGGCTTGTATAAATATGATTGTGCGAATGGCTACGGAGATGGTAGATGGGGCTCTGCCTCAAGGTTTTATCTCGGTTGGTTATCACACCGAGATAACCCATGAAGAGCCCACGATGATGGGGGCAGAGGTTTCATACAAAGTTACTTTAAAAGAAATAAACGGCAATAGGTTAATCTTCGATTTTGAGATAAGTGATAAAAACGGAATCGTGTGTTACGGTAAACATGTTAGGGCCATCGTCAACTATCCGAAATTGCTTGAAAAGGCGAAAGAAAGAACGGGCGCGTAAGTTCTAAAGTCCTCCTGCGTTATTTGCGACAAATCACTTATTAGAACGAGTCAAGAGAGGTGTAAGGGGGAATTGGATTTGGCGATACCTGAGGGCGAAATCATGGTCGTTGAAGGAAAAAAATTTCGAATTGAGATGAGAAGGGACAGGTGTAAGGGGTGTGAAATATGCGTTGAATTTTGTCCCAAAAAGGTGTTTGAAGCTGATGAACTTGGCCGCCCTGTTCCTGTAAGGGTTGATGATTGCATCGGATGTGGCGCATGCGAATTGCGATGCCCTGATTTTGCCATTGAAGTTAAGTCAAAAGGAGTATCGTGACGTTGACTGGTAAAATTGGATTCATACTTGGAAACGAAGCCATCGTCGAGGGAGCGTTGGTATCGGGTGCAACGTTTTTTGCGGGTTATCCCATTACACCCTCGTCCGAGATAGCAGAAAGGGCTTCCAGGAGGCTGCCGCAAGTTGGCGGTTACTATCTTCAAATGGAAGATGAGATCGCGAGCATTGCTGCCATTATAGGTGCCTCCATAGGCGGCGCTAAGGCCTTCACGGCAACCTCCGGCCCTGGTTTCTCCTTGATGCAGGAAAATATTGGGCTAGCCGTCATGGCTGAGGTCCCTTGCGTGATAATAAATGTTCAAAGGTCGGGCCCGAGCACCGGCTTGGCCACTAAACCAGCTCAGGCAGATATCATGCAAGCTCGGTGGGGACGACATGGTGATCATTCTATAATCGCTATATCACCCTCAACGGTACAGGAATGTTTCGATCTGATAATTTTTGCATTTAATGTTGCCGAGACTTACAGATGTCCTGTGCTTTTCATGGCTGACGCAACGGTAGGGCATTTGCGTGAGGGGTGTGTTCTGCGATCCAAAGATGAAGTCGAGATCATAAACAGAAAACGTCCACCTGAAGGGTTGGATGAGTATTATCCCTACAAGGCTGACGAGGATTTAGTGCCTCCTATGGCTACTCTGGGTGGACATTATTTGTCTCGATTTCATTCTTCATCGCATAACGAAAAAGGTTTGCCCACCAGTTCTCCGGAGGAGGCTAAAGATTTAATCAAAAGGCTGTACGATAAGATAGAAAAGAATAAAGATAAAATCGTAAAATATAAGACCTTCGACGTTGATGGAAGCGACTATTTGTTAATCGCCTTTGGTGGAGCGGTTAGAGCGGCAAGACAGGCTGCTTTGGATGCCAAAAAGAGAGGACTTAAAGTGGGCGTCTTGCAACTTCAGACTGTTTGGCCCTTTCCGGCGGAATATGTCTGCGAATTAGCAAAGGATAAAAAGGGAGTTGTCGTGCCCGAGATGAACATGGGACAAATAATTGGAGAAGTCAGAAAAGCAGTTCCTGACGCAATTCCAGTAGTTGGGGCGAACCGTTATGATGGCGAACCTCTCGCTCCTTATGAAATAATGAAAGCTCTGGACGAGGTGCTATCTCTATGAGCAGGAGATCAAAAGAAGTCAGTTGGAAGGCCTTCTTGAGAGAAGAAAGCCTTCCCCATCAGTGGTGTGCCGGTTGTGGATACGGAGTTATTTTGAAGAGTATGCTTTATGCCTTCGAAAAAAGCGGCCTCGCTCCCAAAGACGTCGTGGTGGTAACTGGCATTGGTTGCTGGGGCAAAGCGGATGATTATTTGTATACTAATACAGTCCATGTAACTCATGGTAGGGCTTTACCTATAGCCACAGGCATAAAGGTGGCAAATCCATCCTTAAAGGTTTTAGCCTTGATGGGCGATGGCGATAGCGCTACGATTGGCGGGAATCATTTAATTCATTCTTCGCGCAGAAATATAGACGTGACCGCCATAATAGCAAATAATTTAAATTACGGCATGACAGGAGGCCAGTATTCCTGCACTACTCCTTTAGATTCTAGAACATCTACTTCTTGGTATGGAGATCCGGAGCCGGCACTCGACATTTGTCGTCTCACCGAAACAGCCGGAGCAAGTTTTGTTGCTAGGACTACTGTCTATCATGTGGGCACGATAGAAAGATACATTTTGATGGCGCTTTCTCATGAGGGATTCTCTTTAGTTGAGGTTATTTCCCCCTGCCCTACTTATTTTGGCAGGTATAACAAGATGCCCAAGGCACCAATCATGCTCAATTGGTTGAAGGATAAAGCGATATCAATCGAGCGCGCAAAGAACTTATCTGAGGAAGAACTCAGTGGAGCCATTGTAACTGGAGTGTTTGCGGATAAAAAAGGACATTCTTTCCTGTCTCGCTACAATGAAATTCAAGCCAGAGCAAAAAAAGACCTTGAAGGTGAGTGAATAACGATGAAGTACGAAATCATCTTTTCCGGAATTGGTGGTCAGGGCGTTATTTTAGCTGGGTCTTTGCTCGGAGAGGCTGCCGTCAGTTGCGGATTGCGAGCTGCTCAAACCCAAGCCTACGGGGTATCCGCAAGGGGGGGTTTTACCAAGACAGATGTTATCATTTCCGATGATGAAATCTTGTATCCCTATGCTTTAACCCCCGACCTCATAATCGTTTTGGCTGAGCCTGCACTTCTTCACTACCTGAATGTTTCAAATGATAATTGTAAGGTGATTTATGATTCGAGCATTATCGATGCTTCCAAATATGATCTCGATAAAAGGTATTTTGGATTGCCTATAGTTGAAATTGCAAAAGAACTGGGGTCTGCAAGAAGTGCTAATATTCTTTCTTTGGGCATAGCTGCCAGCTTCATTGTAGATATTTCCCTAGAACAACTAGATAATGTTTTAGAGAAGAGGTTCCGCGGAAAAATTTTGGGAAAAAATATTGAAATCTTACGCAAGGGAATCGAGCTGGGCAAGAGCGTAGCATTAACTCGTTAAACTGATCTTTTACGTGTCTTAGGGTCTTTAAAATGGACTACCGCTTCGACCATTGTTCCGGCGTGAGCAGTACAGTTAAAAATAGAGGGGGCTAATTAGCCCCCTCTTCGACTGGTCTCAGTCTGCGATGGTATTAGCAACAAGAACAGCCCGAAGAAGCTTTTTCTATAATGGCCTTGCAGAACTCGGGTAGGTCGTTGGGGGTTCTGCTGCTTATGAGATTCCCGTCGACTACTACCGCCTCATCCACCCAATTAACGCCAGCGTTGACCATGTCATCTTTAATGGCTCCGACAGAAGTAGCCTTTCTTCCCTTTAGAATTCTTGCCGAAATAGGTACCCATCCTGCATGGCAAATAAAAGCGACAATTTTATTGGCATCGTTTAGCTTTTTGACTATCTCAAGTGCCTTTGGGTATCTTCTAATCTTATCGGGAGCATATCCTCCGGGTATCACGATGCCGTCGTAATCATCGGGGTTCACTTCATCGAAGGAAATCTCGCTTTTGCACGGATAGCCGTGTTTGCCTCGATATAATTTGCCCTTCTCAGGACTTGCCACTACGGTCTCTGCTCCTTCCTCGATCAATCTTATCTTTGGGTACCATAGCTCAAGGTCTTCGTAATCCTCTTCTACGAAGAAGATAAAGCGTTTCCCACTAAGTTTAGACATGCATTTCACCTCCCGGGGAAAGTTTGACAGCGTTTATTCTAGAGGGTTTGCTAGGACTTGCAAGTCCTAGCAATGTTATGTTAAAGCATTAGCCTTCCTTCCAACTCACCTCTAAGTTCATCGTATCGTTTTCTGACGAATTCCATATGGCCTCTTTCCATATTTGCGAGATCCTTAAACATGAGTTTAGTTTCTTCTGGTTCTACCTTATCGGCCAATTTTTCGTAAAATTCCGCAGCCCTGAGTTCGGAAAGATAAGCGGTAGATATTAATCTGAGGAGGGAATAATAATCCTTAAATTCGTCGGCCTGAACGCAAAGCGCTGGATCCACGACCACATTTGGATCAGGTGTGAAGGGTTCGCCAAAAAGCTCTTCGTAATATTTAGATAAAGTGTCTTTGTGCGTTTCTTCCCAGTCTGCCAATTCTGAGATTTCCTTTTTTAGAGCCGGCGTTCTGGCGTTTTGTGCCCAGGTTTTGTAAAATTCGTGCGCCTGAATCTCAGCGTGTATAGCATAAGCAAGTGCACTTTTCATATCGAATCCACATTCTGCCATTTCATGCTCGCCTCCTTGTAAATGATTGAACATTATTGAAACGTTTTTATAATAGCATATCACGCCAAATCAGATCAATGATAATTTAGAACACTTTGGCCATGGACGAGCCTATGATATAATGGAACCACAGTAGACGGGCGATCATTGTATGCATCTTAGCATGAAGGGAGGATTTCGATCATGAACATCGACATGAAAACAGAGCGCCTGGGCACAGAACCCGTAAGCAAGCTGCTTTTATACTTTTCGCTGCCAGCTATAGCTGGATTGTTTGCAAACGCTCTCTATAACATTGTTGATAGGATATTTGTCGGACAAAACGTTGGACAAGCAGGACTTGCTGCTGTTACGGTTGCTTTTCCACTTTTTGAGATAGGTATTGCGCTGTGTGTTTTAGTGGGTGTTGGTGCCGCATCCATTGCCTCTAGAAGCCTTGGAGCGGGTAAGAAAAAGAGGGCCGAACTTGTCCTGGGTAATGCCTTAACTCTATCTATTATCTTTGCATTACTTGTTTGCATTGTCATGTTGTTTTCTCTTGATTCTGCATTGAAGTTTTTTGGAGCAAGCGAAGCGATACTTAAACCTGCACGCGACTATATGATTATAGCGTTGATCGGTATGCCCTTTTTTATGATCTCCTTTGTGCTTAATTCTTTGATCAGGGTAGAAGGATCACCCAAATGGGCCATGGGCACTCTTGTCATTGGGACGGGAGCCAATATTTTCTTGGACTGGCTCTTCATTTGCGTGTTTGATTGGGGTGTAAAGGGGGCTGCTTGGGGAACGACCCTTTCTGAACTCTTATCGTGCCTTTGGGTTGCATTGTATTATTTAAAACATAGTGTGCTGAGATTCAGATACGGAAACTTGAAGCCAAGAAAGCTCCTTATAGTTAATATGCTAGCTATAGGAGTAACTCCCTGCATAACTTCTCTATCCTTTGCCGTGCTATTAGTTCTTTTAAATCAAGGGGCTTTAAAATTAGGCGGTGATATGGCCGTTTCTTCGGTAGGAATATTTCTTGCTTTGGACAGTTTGTTCTTTCTGCCGGCACTGGGAATTAGCGAAGCAGCACAACCAATTATTGGGTACAATTATGGGGCAGGCCTTTACCATCGCGTCAGAAAGACCATAATATTGGCCCTTTTTGCATGTTTGCTCGTGTTTTCTTTTTCCTGGGTTTCAACTCAACTTTTCGCGCGGCGGATCGTCCAAATTTTCTGTGATGATCACCAGGCTTTGATCGAGATGACAACGCGTGCCTTGAAAATTGGATATGCTTTACTGCCAGCAGCTTCCATATTTGTGGTGACTTCCTATACGTTGCAAACCTTAGGCAGAGCAAGAGAAGCATTATTTATTCAACTAGTACGCCAACTTGGCGTCTGCTATCCGGCAATTTTGTTGATGCCTCGTATATTTGGTTTGGACGGAATATGGATGGCTTTTCCAGCCACAGACTTGGGAGGTTCGGTTTTGGCTTTCTTTGCACTTCAGCGCGAACTAAAAAAACTTAAGAAAAATGAAGGAATGGCAAATCCACTGCTAAAGGTTGCCTCAAATAGATCAAGCAGTTGTCGTTAGTTCAACTCATCTGCAAGTGAAGCTGCTCCAAGCATGGCAGCATCGTTGCCCAGAAGGCTAATTTTTAGGTTAAAGATATCCCTGAAGTGAGGAACTAAATATTTGAGCGCCATGGGTTCTAGGATTGAAAGCAGCCCCTCGGCCCTGCTAAATCCGCCACCTAATATGATCATCTCGGGATCAAAAAGATGCGTTATGGAAGCGATCGCCTTGGCCATCGTTTGAAGTGAAGGCATTATTATCTCTGCGATGGCAGGTTCGTCTTTACGCGCCCATAGAATCTTCATGTCCTCAGGCAAGCCAATTTGCCCCGCTTTTCTTTCCATTGCGTCGGTCCCACTTATAGCTTCAAGGTGACCGTAGCATCCGCATCCGCAGAGTTCGGTTTCGCCTAGGGCCATATGGCCCGGTTCTCCTGCGAATCCATGAGCGCCTTTAAACAATCTTCCGTCTACAACGATGCCGCCACCTATTCCTGTTCCGAGAGTTAAGACGACGAAATCCTTAAGACCCTTGGCCAGTCCAGCTAATTGTTCGCCTAGGGCATAACAGTTCGCATCGTTTTCGATCATTACCTTTCTTTTTAGTCTATCCTCGAGCAAGGTTTTGAGGGGGAGACCCTTCCAGTCCGGAAAGTTGGGCGAAAGTACGAGATGCTCTCTTTGCAAATCTAGAAATCCCGGCATTCCGATTCCGACGGATAAGGTGTAACCTGGTGGCTCAAGCTCTCCTGCGATTCTTTTAAGTTGCTCAGTCACACCCTCGATAGTCCTTCCCTCAGAGGTCGGTTCTTCCCATCTTCGCAGAAATTTATACTCTTCTATGAGAGCTGCTTTAATATAATGTCCTCCTATGTCTATTCCTATCGAGAGCTTGCTCATATTATCTCCTTTTATTGTTAAATATTGTTTAACAATGCTTAACAACTAAAAATAAAAAATGGCGGAGGACGAGGGATTCGAACCCCCGGTGCCTTTCGGCACAAGTGATTTCAAGTCACCCGCCTTCGACCACTCGGCCAGTCCTCCGTACGAAACATTATAACAACTACTTTAATTTTAGTGAAGGCAGGAAAGCGCCACTTCCAGATTTCCATGTTAACATTTTTTGGTGGGGCAATTCTTTGGGTTAAAGATGGCCCTGGGATTTTCTAAGAATAAACCGTAAAATGATTTTAAAGGCGTTACAGATGAAGAGGTGAGATAAATCATGAAAGAAAAAAGATTCCTATACGTTGCCTTTTTTCTTTTGGTGGCCACATCAACTTGTCTTGTATTTGCAGGTTCCTCTTTTTCTGAAGTGCACGAAACTAAAATTGCCTTGATTACGTCTTCGTTTTGGTATGATAATGAAGAAAAAGTTTTGGAGTTGAAGGCCACCATAAAAAATGTTACTTCGAAAGAAATAGCAGGCCCCGGAATAGTTGTTAGCATCTACAGCATCGATAATAAGTTAGCTGCGCAGCGAACCTTTAGGGCAAAAAGAGTTTCGCTATTACCCGGAGAAGAAGCGGAGATCAAAGCAGCGATTTACATGGAGGGACCTTTTTGTGACATTCGCTTCACTGCTATAGAGGGCTTATGCGGCACTTGAATGTGAGAAGGGGCACTGTAAGTGCTCATATCGTCGAGGATTTAAAGAGGAGTGAAAGAAATGGTGTGGGAAAGAATAGTAAAAGAATACGTATGTTCCCCTTCCAAGGTGGCCGTTCTTGGCGCAACCATCGAAAGGGGAAGGCCCGTTTCAATGGTGATGCGCTACCTTAAGTCACAAGGCTTTTCACTCTATCCTGTAAATCCCAAGTATAGGGGTCTTAAAATATTAGGATTAAGTTTTTATGCCTCGGTACGAGACATTCCTGAGAATGTAGATATATTATCTTTATTCATAGGTCCCAAAAATCAAGCATTTCTGTTAGATGAATTAAAGAGCCTTTCTTACAAGCCAATAGTATGGATGCAACCGGGGGCTGAAAACCAGGAACTTGAAGAAGAATTAAAAAATTTGGATTATACTGTCGTCAGTGGACAGTGCATAATGGCAGTGCATAAGGCGCGTTGCTCACGTCTTGACACTTAAGATGACAAGTGAGGTGGGATAAAATATTTCTTGGCAAACCCTTGTGGAATTATTATTGATAGATATGTTATGATGAATTTGTTCAACTTTTATCATGCGTAAATCACACTTTTCATGAGGAGATGAAGCAGATGCCCTTGAGCGCCTCCTTTGTTTTAAGAGTGCCATACGGTGCTACAGATCAAATGGGTGTTGTCTATTATGCTAATTACCTGAACTGGTTTGAAATGGGGCGAACGGAATTTTGCAGAAAATATGGCATGCCCTACGTCAATTGGGAAGAAAAAGGTGTCTTTATGCCAGTTGTAGAGGTGAGATGTAGATATAAACACCCCGCTCGATACGATGACCTCATCAGAATAGATACCTACTTGAAAGAAGTAAAACCTTATAGTCTTTCCTTTGAATTTAAAGTTTATCGTGATTCCGATGATATGTTTTTAGCGGAAGGATTTACTAAGCACGGCTTTTGCGACAAAAGAGGAAAGTTGTTAAAAAAACCAAAACCCTTCTACGACAAGTTGATATGTTTATTGCAACAATAAAATGGAAAATGGCGAGAGAGGTGAATATTAGTGGCGATTGAAAAGGCTGTTCTTCTTGGTAATGAAGCTATTGCCAGAAGTGTTGTGGAAGCGGGCTGTGAAGTAGCTTGTGCCTATCCGGGCACACCTTCGTCCGAGATCTTGCCGGGCATAGCCAAGTTCGCCGATTCGCTCGGCATTAAAATGGCTGTGGAATGGGCTACGAACGAAAAGGTGGCATTTGAGGTTGCAGCAGCAGCCTCTTTTACGGGTAAAAGATCCTGTGTTGCCATGAAACACGTTGGTCTTAATGTCGCAGCAGATCCTTTTACGAGTTTGGCTCACTTTGACATTGAGGGCGGTCTGTTGTTGATCGTCGCAGATGACCCCGGCCATCACAGCTCTCAAACGGAGCAAGATAGCAGGTTATTTGGTTTATTTGCAAAAATTCCCGTCTTTGATCCCTCTTCTGCCAGAGAAGCAATGGAAATGGTAAAAGATGCTTACGAATTATCCGAAAAGTATCATATCCTTGTAATGTTACGTCCGACAGTTCGCGTGGATCATTGCAGACAAGATGTGGAGTACAGCGAACCGATAAAATTAGAAAGGTCTGCTAAGTTCGCCAAGGATCCCAAGCGCTGGAATTGTCTTCCTGCAAACGTAAAAATAAACCACCCTAGACTAAACCAAAAGATGGATGCTATTAGGCAGGATTTTACTGAAAGTTTTTCGAAGTACAACTACGAGGTGCCGGCGCAAGAAGAGGCCAAACTTGGCATTATAGCTGGGGGTATATCCTTTGCGGTGGTCATGGACTTGCTGTCCAAAATGGGAAGAAAGGACATCTCCGTCTTGAAAATAGGAACCCCCCATCCATTGCCAGTTGACCTTGTAACTGATTTTATCGCTCGACATAAAAACGTTTTGATACTAGAGGAAACCTATCCTGTAATAGAACTTCAGGTTCCCGATCGAACGAATGTCAAGGGGCGATGGAATGGATATGTGCCGCGAGCTGGCGAACTGGTACCCGAGGTGGTTGAAGAGATAATTCATAAAGCCCTGGGAGAAGATTTCTCTCGCCCGGTGGATGAGGATTTAAAGAAGGCAATCGAAGAGTTGAAAATAACGCCCAAACCACCTATGCTTTGCCCAGGATGTCCACACAGGGCTAGCCTTTTTGCCATACGGAAAGCTTTCCCGGACGGGATATATCCTTCTGACATCGGATGTTACACTTTGGGCGTAAATCAAAAGGCCATAGATTCCTCAATTTGCATGGGTGCTTCCGTCACTCAGTCCTCTGGCTTTTATCTTGCCCATAAGATCGAT